>NZ_JCAIOM010000022.1:0-89045 GCF_059587025.1 Chryseobacterium sp. DZ-32 | reverse complement strand
GGGGACGATGGTTTTTTTAGATTCATAAGGGTGACTAATTTTATGGTTTTTTAGTCAACCTTTTTCAGGACGAGACATGTAATAAAAAAACCGCCTCAATAGAGACGGTTCTTTTATTTTTTTGAGTAGAGCTTACTTTGCAGCAGTCTTTTTTGCAAGTTTTGCAGCTTTTTTCTCAGCTTTGGCAGCCTCTTTCTGCTCAGCAGGAGTCAATACTTTTGGTTCAGGAGCGTTAGCATCTACGTTACCTTTGATGTAGATTACACTTCTGTTGTTTGCAGGATCATTAGAGAAAACCTCAATCATTTTGTTGAAAGGGCCAGGGATCGCTGTATTGTATCCAACCTTGATCTTAGCAGACTTTCCAGGCATGATAGGGTCCTGGCTGAATTCAGGAGTTGTACATCCGCAAGAAGGTTTTACATTTGAAAGAATCAAAGGCTTATCCCCTGAATTCGTTACTGTAAAGAATCTTGTACCATCAGCATTAGGCTTGATAGTACCATAATCGAAAGTCGTTTTATCAAATGTAATGGTTTGTGCAGATGCCAGAGCAAATGTCCCGAATAGTGCAATTCCTGCAATTAATTTTTTCATATTCTTGAATGTTAATACGTTTGTTAGATAAATTTTGTGAAACAAAGTTAAAAATTATTTTAATTCATGCTTAAAAATTTTTTTCTTTAGACTATTTTTGCAAATTGCAAGCCAAAGAAATAGAATTTATGCAGATTTCAGAAAAGTACAATCCACAGGAAACAGAACAGAAATGGTACAATTACTGGCTGGAAAACAAATATTTCCACTCAGAACCTAACGACAAACCACCCTATACCGTGGTCATTCCTCCGCCAAACGTGACGGGAATACTACACATGGGGCATATGTTGAACAATACCCTTCAAGATGTTCTGGTCCGCCGTGCAAGAATGCGCGGGTTTAATGCTTGTTGGATTCCGGGAACAGACCATGCTTCAATTGCTACTGAAGCTAAAGTTGTTGCTAAATTGAAGTCTGAAGGAATCAATAAGTCAGATATTACCCGTGAAGAGTTTTTAGCCCACGCATGGGACTGGACTCACAAATACGGAGGAACTATCCTTGAGCAGTTGAAAAAACTGGGATGTTCATGTGACTGGGACAGAACCCGGTTCACTATGGAAGATAAACTTTCGCAGCAGGTTATCAAAAGTTTCGTAGACCTATATAATAAAGGACTCATCTACAGAGGCTATAGAATGGTGAACTGGGATCCGGAAGCGAAAACGAATATCTCTGACGAAGAAGTAATCTTTAAAGAGCAAAACGGGAAATTATATTTCCTTAAATATAAGATTGAAGGTTCAGAAGAGTTCCTTTCAGTAGCGACTACACGTCCTGAAACTATTTTTGGGGATACAGCAGTATGTATCAATCCGAATGATGAAAGATATGCACACCTGAAAGGTAAAAATGTAATCGTACCTATCGTTGACAGAGTAATCCCGATTATTGAGGATGAATATGTTGATATTGAGTTCGGAACAGGAGCTTTGAAAATTACTCCTGCACATGACGTTAATGACTACGAAATCGGACAGAAACATCAGCTGAAAATGATTGATGCGCTGGATGATGACGGAAACCTTAATGAACATGGTTTACATTATGCAGGGAAAAACAGATTTGATGTAAGAAAGCAGATTGCAAAAGAACTTGAAGAAAAAGATCTTTTGCTGAAAGCTGAAGACTACGTAAATAAAGTAGGAACTTCCGAGAGAACTGGCGCGGTTATTGAACCTAAAGTTTCAGTACAATGGTTCCTAAAAATGTCTGAAATTGCTAAACCCGCTTTGGATGTAGTAATGGATGATGAGGTTAAGTTCTATCCTGAAAAATTCAAAAACACATACAAGCACTGGATGGAGAACATCCGTGACTGGAATATTTCCCGTCAGTTGTGGTGGGGACAGCAGATTCCTGCTTATTACTATGGAGAAGGAGAAAATGATTTCGTAGTGGCAGAAACTAAAGGTGAAGCTTTAGAACTGGCAAAACAAAAAACAGGAAATTCGGATCTGACTGCAGAAAACCTTAGACAGGACGACGATGCATTAGACACATGGTTCTCATCATGGTTATGGCCAATGTCTGTGTTTGACGGATTGCTTGATCCTGAAAACAAAGATATCAACTATTATTATCCTACTTCTGATCTGGTTACAGGTCCGGATATTATTTTCTTCTGGGTAGCCAGAATGATTATGGCCGGATTGGAATACAGAAAAGAAGTTCCGTTTAAAAATGTTTATTTTACAGGAATTGTAAGAGATAAGCAGAGAAGAAAGATGTCAAAATCTTTAGGAAACTCTCCGGACCCTCTTGAATTAATGGACAAATATGGAGCAGATGGAGTACGTGTAGGAATTCTATTGAGTTCTGCCGCGGGTAATGACCTTCTTTTTGATGAAGATTTAATGCTTCAGGGAAGAAATTTCATGACGAAGATCTGGAATGCATTCCGTCTGATCAATATGTGGAATCATGAAGATAAGCCAGCTATTGAAACCGATAATCAGGCTATTGAGTGGTTTGAAAACAAGCTTAATAAAACAATTGCTGAAATTAATGATCAATTCGAGAAATTCAGAATTTCTGATGCATTGCATTTGATCTATAAATTAATTTGGGATGATTTTTGCGGTTGGTATCTTGAAGCGATTAAGCCTAACTACGGAGAAGGGATTTCAAAAGAAGTTTATAACAAAACAATCTATTTCTTTGAAGAGCTGATGAAGTTACTTCATCCGTTCATGCCTTTCCTGACAGAAGAATTATGGCAGATGATCTCAGAAAGAAGTATTGATGAGGCTTTAGTAATCGCTCAGCAGAAAGAGGCAGGACAGTTTGATGAAAACATTATTAAAAACTTTGAAACGGCAGCAGAGCTGATTTCAGGGGTTAGAAATTACCGTCAGACCAAAGGGATTTCACCAAGAGAAGCTGCTGAAATTTATACCAATGCTGCTGAATTTGCCAATGAAGCTGTAGTAAGAAAACTGGCTAATGTTTCTGAAATCCACTTCGGACAGAAAACAGATAAACCGAGCTTTACATTCCTGGTAGGAGCAACTGAAGTTTCTATTCCTTTAAGTGAAAACTTAGATTTAGGAGAGGAAAAAGCTAAAACTGAGGAAGAACTGAAATATTTGAAGGGATTCCTGGTTTCGGTAGAGAAGAAGCTTTCCAATGAAAAATTTGTTGCGAATGCAAAACCGGAAATCGTAGAAGTAGAGCGTCAAAAGCAAAAAGATGCTCAGGATAAGATTGCGATCCTTGAAGAGAAACTGAAAAGTTTATAAAGTATAGACAATAAATTTTGTCAAAATCTCAGGCTGGGTACAGATGAAAATTGTATCCAGCCTGATGGTTTAAAAGAATAAATACAATGACACATATAGAAAACATACAAAAACTATTCTCGAAAGACTTTGTAGAAAGTCCGTTACTTGAAAGTTTTGAAGTAGGAAAGATTTATCTTTCAAGCGGGAAACTGGTTGCCTGTGATCCCTTGATCACCAATGATATGCTTCCTTTCACTACAGAATTTCCAAAAGGAGATTTTTCGGTAATGCTTCATAAAGAGAGAGAAAGTAACTGTGTGGCCTATGCCGAGATTATATTCAGTGATTCTGAAATTAAAGAATGGAAACTGGCTACCACAGCAGGACAGAAAATAAAAGATCTTGAGGAAGGAGAAGTATTTGGATATCCCGTAGAAAGCGGGATGGGATGTCTGATGGATGTTGATACCCAAAACAGCCTTAATGAGCTGGAACAAAGATTATACGAAAATAAAGGAGGTGATTTTATGGGAATTTATGAAGAATTCTTCCATGACTATTTCTTTGATGAAAACGGTGCCATAGATCAATATGCCTTTCTTAAACCGGCAAAAGAACATCCCGGAACCATCTTTGCTTTTGAAACCGGATATGGAGAAGGATTTTATGCCAGCTATATCGCTTATGATAAAGATCAACAACCCGTGAAAATAATTACTGAATTTATTGAGATAAGTTAATTTTAAATTAGTTATTTTTGAGACACAATTTTGTCAGTTATAAATTTTAAAGCTAATACAAAACACAATGAATTTCTCATCAGAACAACCTCGTATTATTGTTGTGGGCAGCTCATCGATAGATTTGGTTCTTGAAACCGAAAAACTTCCTTTGCCTAATGAAACCGTCTTAGCTGTCAAATCAGATAGTTATTTTGGAGGTAAAGGTGCTAATCAATCAGTAGGTACAGCCAGGTTGGGAGCAAGTGTATACTTTATCGGATGCGTTGGGATGGATCCTCTTGGACAGCAGATCATGAGGAATCTGGTAAGTGAAAATGTAAATGTAGGATTTGTTCATGAAACAGATAAAGAAGCTACGGGAACTGCCTATGTAACGACTTCTCACGGGAATGCGGCAATTGTTGTAGTACCTGCTGCCAATAAATATCTCAGCAAATCGCATATAGATGAAGCAGAGAAATATTTCAACACCACCGATCTTGTGCTGGTACAGCTTGAAGTCTCTATGGATGTTGTAGAGCATACCGTTAAAAAAGCTAAAAAATATGGGAAAAAGGTAGGATTATATGCCTCACCTGCCATGAGAGTCAGTGAAGAAATTTTAGAAATGGTTGACTTTATTGTGGCTAAAAGTAATGAGCTGTACGTTATTTTTGGGGAAGAAAAAAGAGAAGAAGTTCTTAAAAAATATTTCAATAAGGTATTTGTAAGGGATGACACCAATTCAACCATTTACTTTGATGGTACAGAAATGAAATATTACAGAAACGATAAGGACGAAAAAGTATATAAAATGGGAATGGGGGATGCATTTACATCAGGATTTGCCATTGCATTATGCCATGGGAATTCTATTGAAGATTGTGTGAAATTCGGGAATGAAGTTTCATCAAGGGTTTCCGGAGGTAAAGGCTCTCAGACAGGATTGCCAAGAATCTCAGATTTCTTTTCATAAAGCTATTTACGACATATCAAAAGTCTGAAACTTAACATAAAAATATAAGTAAAATGTCCACTTTTATAGTGGATTTTTTCTTTTTATACTATGGAAAAACTAATATTAACCACAGAAGACCATATCACACTAACTGCCCATTTGTTTAAACCGGAAAGAGACCATGGAAAATTATTACTGATCAATTCGGCGACAGGGGTAAAGCAGCAGATCTATTTTTCTTTTGCCAGCTACTTTTGTGAACAGGGATTTACAGTCATTACCTACGACTATAGGGGAATTGGACTTTCCAAACCGAAAAATATGAGAGGATTCCATGGCTCAATGAGACTTTGGGGGTCAAAAGATTATAAAACGGTAACTCAATATATCAAGTCACAATATAAAGAATATAAAAAGTACTGCTTAGGGCACTCTGTAGGTGCATTGATTCTGGGAATGAATGAGGATTCCAACATCTTTGAAGAATTTGTTTTTGTAGGAACTCAAAATGCCTTTGTAGGAAACCTTAAAGGGAGAACAAAAGTTGAAGCGTATTTAGGCTTTGGAATTGCGCAGCCCTTAACTACTTCACTTTTAGGGTATTTCCCGGCGCATTGGTTTGGATTGGGAGAAAGTCTTCCAAAAAATTGTGCATATGACTGGAGAACCTTAATTTTAAACAAGAAATCAACCAACAAGCTGTTGGAAAAAATTGATGATTTTTCTAAAAATTTAACCCAGAAAGTATTTGTAATCCGGGCTGAAGATGATGTATGGTTAACAGAAAAAGGAGTATTAAGTTTATTGAATAATACCTATTCAAATCTCAAACCTACTTATAGACTGGTAGCTGCTTCAGAATCTGATAAAAAAGAAATCGGGCATATCAATTTTTTTAGAAGTTACAACAGCAAACTCTGGGATATTATTTTAAATGAACTGACAGATAAATGAAAAGTACGATTGATAACACTGTAGCATTTGTAAAAGAAAAATTAGAAGGAGCAGAAGCCGGACATGACTGGTTTCATATTGAAAGGGTCTGGAAGCTGGCTGCTCAGATAGCAGAAACAGAAGACTGTGACAAAGAGGTTGTAGAGTTGTCTGCCCTTCTTCATGATATTGCTGATCCTAAATTTCATAATGGTGACGAAACTATTGCTCCGAAAATATCGAGAGCATTTCTTGAAGGACAGAATGTACCTGAAGAAACCATTCAGAAGGTTTTATTTGTGATCGAAAATATTTCGTTCAAAAACAGAGATCAGGCGCCTGTAAACCCACCCATTGAACTTCAGATTGTACAGGATGCAGACCGTATTGATGCCATAGGCGCTATTGGAATTGCCAGGACGTTCAATTTTGGAGGTTTTAAAAATAATCTGATGTATCATCCGGATATGAAACCCAAACTGGGAATGTCAAAAGAAGAGTATAAAAAATCTAACGGGACCACTATTAATCATTTCTATGAAAAGTTACTGCTTCTGAAAGATATGATGAATACTGAAAAAGGAAAAAAAATGGCCGAAGAAAGACATAATTATATGCTGAATTTCCTCGACCAGTTTTATAAAGAATGGAATGTAGATTAGAAAATGTTATATCCCAGAATTAAGGAAACAGATTTAAGATCTGCATGAGGAAGATCCTTATACAGAATGTTGGTACGGTTATTAAATCTTGCTTCTATACTGAATTTATTATTGTAAGTAAATCCAGCGCCAAGTGAAGAACCTCTGAAACTTTGGTTAGAAGCTAGGGCTATATTATCAAATACTTTTCCATCATAATCTACATCTATAGAAGATGGGGAACTTGTTTTTATGTTGAATATGTTGATGGCAGCATTAACAAATATTTTTGATTTATCATTCAAAAACATAGAATACCTTATCCCTACCGGAATATTAATAGAAGAATAACTATCCATGGTAATATTATAGAGATTGTCCTCTGTTCGGATAGTTGTTTTTTTATTAGTATATTGTGAGTACGTAGGTTCAAGAATGATAGACCACTTATTTTTGTTGAACGGTAAAACCAATTCAGCTTCTAGCCCTACTCTGAAATTCGATCTTGAAGAAAAGCCAGGGTTGTTGTAAGAATCCTCTAATTTTAACGGTGCATAAAAATTAATTCCCGGTCTGATAGCAAGATTGAATTTTGTCTGCTTTTTATTTTCTGTAAAATTCTGATCATTGATTTGATTAGTTGTTGAACCATCAGAATTTTTACTATTATAAGCCTTAAATATTTTTGTTAAACTAGACGCTGTATATTGTGTTCTGTTTACTAGTGTCTGGACATCACTGTTATCAGAAAAAATAGTTTTTAACTGATCAAGATATTGATCATTGGTAGCAACCTGGGAACTATTCCCATTAAAAAAATATTTCTTATAAATTAATGGATGGATGATCGCATCCGATTCAGAATAGAAATATCTTGTGATATGACCTTTATAAATATATAGTTTTTTATTTCCGGTAACGAGTTCTTTCAGGAATACTGAACTCTTTACAAGCTTTGGCTCTTTGGTATGGGAAAAACTGGAAATATCGTCTGATGAGTAGTCAATGTCACCATTATAAGTAACATATTTAACATCATTATATATCCCGAATTCCTTAATTGTAGTGGTTGTACCTTTATCTTCAGAAGAGTTTTCATCTGTTTTAAAAACAAAGCTGTCGGGATTGCTTACCCACCCTTTATTTTTGATCAGAACCTCTTTTTTTGTATTATTTTGGTCTATAATATACCCTTTTTCAAACTTCACTTGTGCATAAAATGAAGCTATGCTAAAGAAAATAAGGCCAGAAAGTGTTTTTTTCATGGTTATCTAAAGTTAAAATATGGGCGCAAATATAGATAAAATAGAGATAAGAAGTATCTTTGTAAAATATGACACTCATTATTTTCATAATATTTTTAGCTTCTGTTCTTTCCTTGGTTCTCTTTAAGGTTAAATCAGGAAGCGTGGCCAGATGGGCAAAGCTGTTTCGTATTGTAACGGTGGTTTTTTCAATTTCTGTTTTTACGTATTGGTTTATCAAGAAAAGTGCTGTGGCATTCGTGGATAATTCTGTGGGGCTGCAGGTGATTAATAAGCTTCCACAGGCATTAGACTTTTATTTAATCAAAGTAAATAAAACAGATCAGAACACTACTCTTGAACCTAAACATATCGGAAAAATACGCCCCGAGTACTACAGAATAGAGTACCTCAAAATGGATAAGTCTGATGAATATTGGATTGCAGGCTATCTTGGAAAGAAAAACCTTGTGTACTTTTCTCAACACTCTGTACCCAATAAAAATATCGACCAGATTGTAGAAGTGCAGAACTACATCAATCAAAGTATGAAGCTTTCTGATGCTGCCAAAAAACAGGTGGATGCTTATAATTATGAGAATACAAAGCTAGGTATCTGGATTACATTAGACTTCCTGCTCCTGTTTCTCAATCTCGTATTGCTTCTTAGAAAAAATAAATAAAAAAGGTAATGAGTTTCAAATACTCATTACCTTTTTGTTTCTATTAAGGATAATCCAGAATTTGCATAATCCGCTCTTTAAACTCTTCAGGACAGGCTTTAATCAATCTATCCTTATTTTGTTTACTGATTTCTTTGGGCTCAAGCCATTCAATCTTGTTGAAATTCAGACTGTGATTATCATATACTCTTTTTATCGTATGGTTTTCATAAAAAATATAGTCATCACCAAGCCAGTTGGTAGCAATACTAATTGTACAAATTTCCTTTTCCATGATTTATGTTTTAAAGTATAATGTCGAGTGAAATACATTATACTCTAATATATGAATTTTTTCGTTATGTAAAGGAATAAGCTACAGTCTATCTCCACATTGACTTTATATCATATTAAAAGAGGGTTCCGGTGCTTTCTGCTGCCATTTGCGGAATATGAATATCCGTTTTCCATTCCTCATTCACTTTTTTGATAAAATAAGCAGATAATAGAGGAGATGCTTTTTCAATATTCTGGTGTACAAAGAAGTAAAGGTTCTGAAGACCTTCTTTCTTCCATTTGGTAAGGTGCTTCAGCCAGTCATCCAGTCTTTCGTAGTCACTTTCTGCATTGGCTCCCACATAACGGATAAATGCGTTGGGTGTGGTAAGACGCATGTGAAGCATATCTCTTCTTCCTGCAGTATCTACAATGATATTGGTAATATTATGAGCTTCAAAGAGTTCGCATGTTGTATTAAGTATTTCTTCATCGGTAAACCATTCCGTATTTCGGAGTTCTATGGCTAACGGAACTTCTTTTGGCCATTCCTTTACAAACTTTTCCAGTCTGTCATAATCCTTAGGTTTAAAATTATCATGAAGCTGAAGGAAAGCCATTCCCAGTTTTTCATCAAAATTAATAACAGCGGAAGCAAAATGAGTCACAGGATCCGTCACATCAATCAGCCTTCTGAAATGGGAAACGGTATTTGTGATTTTAGGAAAGAATTTAAAATTTTCCGGTGTTTTTTCTTTCCAGGTTTTTACCTGATCCGGAGTGGGCATTCCATAGAAAGTAGCATTCAATTCGATAGAATTAAACTGAGTGGCATAATAGGTGAGTTCATCCTTGGTTCCTTTAGGATAGAATCCTTTGAGATCTGTTTTATTCCATTTTGCACACCCGATAGAAATATTTTCCAGGCCTTTTTTATTAAGGGCCAGTATTTCTTTCGTTCTGGGATGATCTTTAGGTAATGTGAAATCTATTTTTGATGGGTCTTCTACTTGTCCGAATTTCATATCTGTAGTTTTGGTATTAAACAATGAACACAAATATAAACCAAAAATCTCAGAGCATTCTATGATTTCTATGGAAAGTAATCAGACAGAATCAGTATTGAAAACGACAAAAGCACACCTTTCGGTATGCTTTTGTAAATATAGCGTGTTTATTACTTGGTCCTATGCCTCGCAGCTTGAACATGATACGAAGTTAACCATCATTTCTTTTGAAACAGATGAACTTCTTTGGTAGTAAAGTGTTTTAACTCCTTTTTTCCAGGCTTCAATATAAAGGTAGTTGACATCTTTTACAGGCATTGTAGAAGGAATCTGAAGATTCAGAGACTGTGCCTGATCAATATATTGCTGTCTCTGCGCTGCCTGAGAAATAATCTCCATTGGAGAAATTTCTTTGAACGTTTTGAATACTGCCTTTTCTTCAGGAGTAAGCTCGTTCAGGTGCTGTACCGATCCGTGGTTCAGCATGATTGTTCTCCATGTTTCTTCGTTATCCAGTCCTTTTTCTTTCAATAGTTGTGCAAGGTATTTATTCTTACGCATAAAGTTTCCTTTCGCAAGACCTGCTTTATAATAGTTGGAAGAGAAAGGCTCGATTCCCGGAGAAGTCTGTCCTAAGATGGCAGAACTTGAAGTGGTAGGAGCAATAGCCATTGTTGTGGTATTTCTTAATCCGTATCCCTTCAATACTTCTGGTTCTCCATAGATGTTGGCAAGTTCTCTTGAAGCCTGCTCAGCCTGCTCTTTGATATGTCTGAATGCTCTCGCATTGAACTGAGTCGCTTCAAAACTTTCAAACGGAATCATGTTTTTCTGTAAATAAGAGTGGTATCCTAAAACTCCTAATCCAAGAGCTCTGTGACGCATCGCGAAGTTTCTTGCACCCTGTAGGTAATAGTTTCCTTCAGTTTTATCAATAAATTCTGATAATACAGCATCAAGGAAGTATACTGCCAGTTTTACAGCGTCTGTATCTTTCCATTCATCATACAATTCCAGGTTCATGGAAGACAGACAGCAGATGAAAGATTCTTCCATAGTAGACGGAAGCATGATTTCAGAACAAAGGTTACTTGCATTCACGGTCATTCCCAGGTCTTTATAAACCTGAGGTTTATTTCTGTTGACGTTATCTGTAAAGAAAATATACGGAAGCCCTTTTTGCTGGCGGCTTTCCAATACTCTTGCCCAAACTTTACGTTTTTCCATATCACCATCGATCATATCCTGCATCCAGTAATCCGGTACACATACTCCGGTAAACAGGTTCTGAATCGGGCTGCCGATATCTTTAATGGATAAAAATTCTTCAATATCCCCGTGGTCAATATCTAAGTAAGCAGCAAAGGCACCTCTTCTTACTCCTCCCTGAGAAACAACATCCATAGCCGTGTCGAAAAGCTTCATGAATGAAACAGCTCCTGAAGATTTTCCGTTATCCGTTACAGCGGTTCCTCTGTTTCTCAACTCTCCAAAATATCCTGAAGTTCCACCTCCGATTTTAGTCTGCATGATAACTTCACCCATTTTGTGGGTAATTCCTTCAATGCTGTCCGGAATGTGAACGTTAAAACATGAAATAGGAAGACCTCTTTCTGTTCCCATATTAGCCCATACAGGAGAAGAGAAGCTGATCCATCCCTTCGTGATCATCTCTTTGAAAGCCGGCTGAAGTTCAGGTTTGTATAACCTTTTTGCAGCGGCAGTGGTAATTCTGTCGATAGCTCCGTCTACCGTTTCACCTTTCAACAGATATCCTCTGTTCAGCATTTGCTCAGACTCTTCATTGAGCCACCATATATTTGAATTTTGCTCTTCCATAGATGTTATATTTTCGAATTCCGGAATGAGAGAATCACTCCGGAATTTTGTTTTTTTATATTATTGATTGTAAAATTTCTACTTTGTGGGAACCGTTCAGCCCGCTTTCATCTCTTAATCTCTGAAATTCTTTAAAAGACGGAACATTCAAAACCTCATGCTGAACTTCTTCATTGATGTAGTTTGAATAATGTACAAAAGTAACACCATCTTCCTTTACAAAAACCTTATATTCAAAAGTGGAAGGATCTAAATTTTTGAAGTCTTCCAGAAATTTTTGGATATTGGTTTTATTGTTTGGAACAAATTCCGGGTTTACCGTATAGGTTACTATTACATTAATCATTTCTTTTGTATTTGTGCTTTACTGATGAACAACGATTTCACTTATTAATCAGAAAAGGGTAGTCCTGATACTGACCGCTTTGACGCTCGCTTCGCTCGCGCCCCAATATTAGAACAAATCGTTTGCTGTAATACTCTTATCGTGTTTTGTATAGTCAACAGGTCTTTTTGCAAAGAAATCATCTAATGAATTGGCGAAAACTTCTTCCTCGAACCATACCATTGGTCTGTATTGTTCAGGAGTAATGTTGTATTTTGTTTTCATGTTGATTTTCTTCAAGCTGTCATCCACACGGTATTTCATGAAGTTTAACAGATCTTCTTTAGAAACGTTGTCGATTTCTCCCAGTTCAAAAATCCAGCTAAGAATGTCTCCTTCTCTTGCGATAGATTCATCCACCAAAGTGTAAATGTCTTCGATGTCGCTGTCTGTTAACAAGTCAGGCTGTTCCTCACGGATTTTGTTGATCAGATAAATTCCTGCGTTAGCGTGAATTTGCTCATCTACGGAAGTCCATGCAATGATATTGGAAACATTTTTCATAAACCCTTTGAATCTTGTGAAAGAAAGGATGATGGCAAACTGCGAGAAAAGAGAAACGTTTTCCACTAAAATACTGAATAATAATAAAGCGGAAACATACTCTTTAGGTGTTGCAGAGTTAGCATGTTTTAAAGCATTTCCCAGAAACTCTATTCTTCCTTTTACAGCAGGAATTTCGATAACATTAAGGAACTCATCATTATATCCTAATACCTCTAATAAACGGGAATATGCTTCAGAATGGCGGAATTCGCATTCTGCAAAAGTAGATCCTAATCCATTGAATTCCGGTTTGGGTAGGTGGTTGTATAAATTTCCCCAGAATGTCTTTACAGACACCTCGATCTGTGCAATGGCTAACAGCGCATTTTTCACAGCATGCTTCTCATGTGGTTCCAACTGCGAATGAAAATCCTGAACATCTGCAGTAAAGTCCACTTCCGAATGCACCCAGAACGATTTGTTGATGGCTTCTACAAATTGAAGAACCTCCGGGTATTCAAATGGCTTATAACTTACTCTTTTATCAAAAATTCCCATATTAAATATCTTTATAATTAAATAATTTAGATCCTTGTGGATAACGTTCCGGAAATACTTAACTTTTTGTTTATCTGGAAGTTGTGAATTAAAGTTATTCACTTCCCCAAATTCATATTTCTTGTAAAGAACTAATAGCAAAGTTCGAAAAAAAGAACTGATTTTGAAAGAGGTAAATACTAATAGGCTGACTTTTAGCCTGAAAAGTTTTCCACATTTACATGAAACTGGCTCGGATAATAGGCTGGACAGCAATCTTGAGGATAAATAGATATAAATTGGGAGTTACAGTTAAACAATATTTTGTAAAGTATTATTAATAAAGGATTAATGTATTAAACAAAAAAATATTTGAATAAATTTTTATTCTTGTAACAATTTGAAAATATCATCTACTTATTGGGTATAAAACATACATCACTTAATGTTAGTAATTCAGGATTTAAATAAGTCATACGATACAGGGAAAAGCAAGCTTCATGTTCTCAAAGGAATTAATCTGAATATTTCTGAAGGGGAGTTTGTTTCTATTATGGGAAGTTCCGGTTCCGGAAAATCTACCCTTCTTAATATTATTGGAATTCTGGATGAAAAAGATTCCGGAACCTATGAGTTGGATGGAGTTCCAATTGAACATTTATCCGAGGTAAAGGCTGCGGAATACAGAAGTAGATTCCTGGGATTTATTTTCCAGTCTTTTAACCTTATCAATTATAAAACAGCTTTGGAAAATGTTGCCCTGCCTTTGTACTATCAGAATGTACCAAGAAAAGAGCGAAATCAGAAAGCTATGGAATATCTGGAAAAAGTAGGATTGGCACAATGGGCAAACCACCTTCCAAGTGAACTTTCCGGAGGGCAGAAGCAGAGAGTAGCCATTGCAAGAGCTTTGATTACAGATCCTAAAGTAGTACTGGCAGATGAGCCAACCGGAGCATTAGACTCCAAAACCACTCATGATATTATGAAACTTCTTCAGGATATCAATAATGAAGGAAAAACAATCATCGTTGTAACCCACGAACCTGATGTAGCTGCACAGACCAAAAGAAATGTAGTACTGAAAGATGGGATTATTGAAAGTGATGAGTTTATTAAGCAGATTGTGCTTTAGGATTTTGATAATTTGAAAATGAGATAATTTGAAAATTTAATGATTCTGTTTTTTAATCTTTAAATTTTTCAATCTTTAAATACCGATAAAAATGTTTGACCTAGATCGTTGGCAGGAAATATTCAGTTCTATCCGGAGTAATGTACTTCGGACAGTGCTTTCAGGGTTTACAGTAGCTTTGGGACTGTTTATTTTCATCGTACTTTTTGGAATTGGAACAGGTCTTCAGAATGCTTTTTCTGAAGGATTCTCAGGTGATGCCAAAAACCTGATCACCATTACTACCGGAAAAACGACATTGGCCTATAAAGGACTGCAGTCAGACCGAACCGTTACACTGAATAATGGTGACTATGATTTTCTTATTAACGCTGAGAAAAAAAATGTAGGAGCTTCCAGCCCGAGATACAATGCCAGTTTAATGGTGAAATATGGTAAAGAAAGCGGAATCTATCAGATCCATGGAGCAGAACCCGGAGAGCAGGTGATTGAGAACCGGAAAATGATAGACGGCAGATATATTTCTCCAAGAGATCTGGAAGGAAAGCAAAATGTGGCAGTCATTGGAAGAATGGTACAGCGGGATTTGATCAAGAACGGAAGTCCTGTAGGAAAAGAACTGGATATCAATGGAACTATGTTTAAAGTGGTGGGCGTATTTTCAGATGATGGTGGAGACTGGGATGAAAGACATATCACGGTGCCGATTACCACTTTGCAGCAGATGAAAAAAGGTTCCGATACGGTGAATATTGCCTATATCTCATACAGTGATAAACTGACTCCTCAGGAAGCCATTAAATACGGAGATGAACTTAAAGATAAGCTGAAATTAAGGAAAAATGTTTCTCCTGATGATGAAAACGGTGTCCGTGTCTGGAATAATGCTAAAAATATGAACGACACATTCATGTTTATGGCGGTACTTACAGCAATTGTAGGGTTTATCGGATTAGGAACATTGCTTGCCGGAATCATTGGGATCAGTAACATTATGGTGTATATCGTAAAAGAAAGAACCAAAGAAATCGGAGTACGAAAAGCTATTGGCGCAAAACCAAGCGGAATTGTAGGGCTGATTGTTCAGGAAAGTGTTGTGATTACAGTGGTGTCCGGACTTGTTGGAGTAGGAATAGGTGTTTTGACCTTAAACCTTATCGGGAACAGCCTTGAAGAGTTTTTTATTAAAAACCCAAGTGTAGGCTGGGGATCCATCATTATGGCATTCATTGCACTGATTTTCTCAGGACTGATCGCAGGATTTGTACCCGCATACAGAGCTTCCAGAATCAAACCGATTGAAGCGCTGAGAACGGAATAATATAAACAAAAGGCAAAAATGCAGATTGATGGAATTCATAACTCATAATGTATAACTCATAATTCAACAAGGTGAATATCATATTTAAAAAAGATACTTGGCAGGAAATTTATTATTCATTGAGGAATAATAAACTCCGGACATTTCTTACCATGATCGGTGTAGGATGGGGAATGTTTTTGTATGTAAGCCTTCTTGGAGCAGCAAAAGGAATGGAGAATGGTTTTGATAAATTATTTTCCGGTTTTGCCACCAATTCAATCTTCCTGTGGGCACAAAAAACATCAATTCCATATGAAGGATTTCCTAAAGGAAGAGAAGTTCATCTGAACTTAAACGATATGGAAATGCTGAAAAGAAAAGTAACAGCCATAGATTATATCTCGCCGCAAAATGCGAGAGGAAGCTTTACAGGAACTCCCGGGGAAGCAATGTCCAGAAACGGTAAGAACGGAACCTATTCGCTTACCGGAGATTATTCTGTGGGAAATAAAATTTCAGAAAAGAAACTGATCTTCGGACGTTATATCAATGATGCCGATGTTTCCGGGAATAAAAATGTAGTTGTTATTGGAGAAGAGATTTACAAAAACTTCTTTGATTCCAAGAAAAAAGAGAATCCAATAGGAAAATCAATCAATATTAAAGGGTTGTTCTTCAATGTTATCGGCGTTTTCCGGGTAAAAAAAGGAGGAGGATTTGAAAATGATCAAACGGCTTTCATTCCACTTTCCACTTATACGAAAATGTATAATGCAGGAGATCAGATAGACATGTTTGCCATTGTTAGTAAGCCGAATGCCAATGTCAATTCCGTAGAAGAAGATGTAAAACAGGTTTTAAAAAGCAAAAATAAAGTGTCCCCTGAAGATACCAATGCTTTCGGAAGTTTCAACCTTGGAAAAGAATTTAAAAAGCTCACAGGTTTCCTTACGGGAATGCAGCTGTTAACAATCATTGTAGGTACACTGACTATCCTTGCGGGAGTTATCGCGATTTCAAATATCCTTTTGATTACAGTAAAAGAAAGAACCAAAGAAATCGGGATCAGAAGAGCGTTGGGAGCAAAACCTGCGGAAGTAAGAAATCAGATTCTCCTGGAAAGTGTTGTTATTACACTCTCTTCGGGATTAATAGGTTTCATGTTTGGAATCTTTGTATTAATGATTCTCAATGCGGTTACCCAGGGGCAGGATTCATTTCCTTTCTATAATCCGACAGTGAACTACGGAAACGTATTTGCTGCGATGGCTGTCATGGTGATTCTGGGATTAATAATCGGGATGATTCCGGCACAGAGAGCCGTAAAGATCAGGCCTATTGAAGCATTAAGAACAGAGTAATTAATTTGAAAATAAAACAATTTTAAGATTTAGAAAAAGGACTATAGAGAATCAATCTTTAAATTTTAAATCTTTCAATCTATTGAATAAAAAATAAACTATACATATGAAAAAGAAATTCACCTGGAAAAAAGCCATTTATATAGTATTAGGGCTTTTATTTGCAGTGGCATTGTTCTCAGGGCTTGGCTATCTTATCAAATCTAACTCTAAAGAAGGAGAAGCTTTCCTTACCCGTAAGCCTACCGTTCAGAATATGGATGATAAAGTAATGGCAACAGGAAAAATTGTTCCCAAAGAAGAAATTGAAATCAAGCCCAACATTGCAGGGATTATAGATAAAATTTTAGTAAAAGAAGGAGATAGGGTAGAAGTAGGGCAGTTAATTGCTACCGTAAAAATTGTTCCGAGTATCTCTGAAGTAAATGCCGCTCAGCAGGAAGTTCAGAATGCACAGATCCAGATCAGTAATGCCCAGATGAATGTAGGAAACATGCAGAAGCAGTTTGATATGCAGGATAAGCTTTACAAGCAGGGAGTCGCTTCTAAGCAGGAGTATCTGAACGCTCAGCAGCAGTTGTACTCTCAGCAGCAGACTTTGAAAAATGCCCAGCAGCAGTTGAATACCGCTCAAAAAAGATTGCAGATCGCTAAAACAGGGGCAACTCCTGAACTTAAAGGACAAGGTTTGGCCACTACAGAAATCCGTTCCAAAGCATCAGGTACTGTACTTGAAGTTCCTGTAAAAGCAGGAAGCCAGGTGATTGAAGCCAATAACTTTAACGCCGGAACTACCATCTGTTCAGTGGCAGATCTGAATGTTCTGATCTTTAAAGGTGAAATTGATGAAGCGCAGGCCGGAAAGCTAAGTGAAGGTATGGATATGAACATCGTGATCGGTGCTCTTCAGAATAAAACATTCCCCGGAAAACTAACCATGATTGCTCCAAAAGGCAAGGATAATGCAGGAACTATTAAATTTCCGGTAGAAGGTAATGTAACTAATCCTAATAATGAGTATATTAGAGCTGGTTTTTCTGCCAACGGTGAAATTGTTTTAAGTTCTCAGAAAAATGCATTATTATTGGATGAGTCTTTAATTCAGTATGAAAAGAAACAAGGAAAAGATGTTCCTTTCGTGGAAGTGAAACAAAAAGACGGGAAATTCAAAAAAGTATATGTAAAACTGGGAGCAAGTGATGGGATCAATGTTCAGATTCTTCCGGGATCCAATATTACAAAAGACACCGAAATTAAAGTGTGGAATCCATCTGATAAAGACAAAGAAGAGCTTAAAGAAAAAGCGAATAAAAAATAATAAACTACACTATACACTTTTAAACTGTGAATCCCTGAGGAATTTTTTTCTCGGGGATTCTTTTTTACGTCAAAATCTTTTGCAGGTGTAAATTCCTATATTTGAATTATATAAATCCATCAAAAAATGTGTCGCTACGCCCAGAAAACTTATAAATCACATTATGTCTGTTTCAAATGCCGGAAATCATTTAAACAGCCGGATGCTTATGATATTATAAAAAGGATCGAAAAAGAAAAAGTATACCATGAACCAGGGAAGTCAGTCCGTAATGTAGGATATGCTTTTACAAAGGCAGGAACACAAGAGCTGGAAAAAATTGTTTCAGAGATTGAAAACCGGACTATAAAATGTCCTGAATGCAGCAGTATGATGGCTGATATGGGGAAAGATTTTAAAGCCCCTAAAAAAACAGCTCTCAAAGAATGGAAGATTATAGAAAGCCTTTTTAAAACAGGGAAATGCTTTCACTCATGTGGCTGTGATGGAATAGGGTATATTCCTGGAAATCCTAAAGACTATGAAACGTATCTGAATAATATATTGAAAACATATCAGGAATATTTAGCTGCCTGCCAGAAGCTTCCTATAGAAAAATGTCCTGAGAAGAATGACGAAATAAAGTATTGGTCTGACAATATCCAGAAGATAAAAACTGAAATTATTGATAACAGATTTGAAATAATATTGTAACGGAAAAGAGGTTGAAACTGTCTTATCTTTAAAATTCCAAACTATATCCCATGAAAAAAGACTATTGGATTCTGTTTCTTTTTATCGTTGCAAAGTTTGCCCTTCAATACTCTCTGATAAGCCCTGAGTATGAACTTCACCGGGATGAATACCTGCATCTTGATCAGGCGAATCATCCTGCATGGGGATATCTTTCGGTTCCGCCTGCCAATTCCTGGATAGCCTGGATCATTAAAATGTTGGGGAATTCCATATTTTGGGTTAAATTTTTTCCAGCTCTGTTTGGAACTTTGACGATTGTCCTTACATGGAAAGTTGTGGAAGAACTCAAGGGAAGCCTGTTTGCTAAAATACTGGCTTCTACAGGAATATTATTTTCAGTACTTCTTCGGGTCAATATGCTGTTCCAGCCGACATCTCTGGAGATCTTTCTCTGGCTTTTCCTTTATTACAGCCTGATCAAATATTTCAATTCCCAAGAAGTAAAGTGGCTTTACACAGGAGCCGTCATTGTCGGAATCGGATTATTAAATAAATACAATATTGCCTTTTCATTATTAGGGCTTATTCCTGCCTTATTACTGACGGAGCAAAGGAAGGTTTTTATGCAGCCTCATATATATTGGGCAGCTGTTTTGGCTTTAATTATTATTTTTCCTAATCTCCTCTGGCAGTATCAGAATCAGTTCCCGGTTGTCCATCATATGAAAGAACTTTCTGAACGGCAGCTTGTACATGTAGATAGAATGGATTTTATGAAATCCCAGATTTTATTTTTTGCCGGAGTTATTTTTGTGATTATTGCTGGCTGGGGAGCATTGCTGTTATACAAACCTTTTGAAAAATACAGGTTTTTCTTTTGGAGCTATATCATCACAATTACTTTGTTTTTGTTCTTTAAAGCAAAAGATTACTACGCGATAGGGCTCTATCCTGTTTATATTGCTTTTGGTGCTGTTTTTCTCGGAAATGTATTTGAAAAAGGCTGGAAAAGATTTTTAAAACCGGTTAGCATACTTATTCCAATACTTTTATTCCTGCCTTTGTATAATGTGGCTTTTCCAAATAAAAGTCCTGAATATATCGTATCCCACCAAAGCCAGTATAAAAAATTAGGACTGCTTCGCTGGGAAGATGGAAAAGATCATCCGCTGCCACAGGATTTTGCTGATATGCAGGGTTGGAAAGAGCTGGCTCAAAAAGTAGATAAAGAGTATTCCAGATTGTCAAAAACCGGAAATACCATGGTACTATGTGATAATTACGGACAGACCGGAGCTATTAATTATTACTCAAAAGCCGGGGTCGTGGCGGTGTCATTTAATGCAGATTATATCAATTGGATAGATGTAAGCAAAAAATATAAAAATGTAATCAGGGTTAAAGAGGCATCTGAAGCAGGAAAAGAACTTAAAGAATCCGGTTCCTTTTTCGAAGTTGCAACATTAAAAGATTCCATTACCAATCCTTACGCGAGAGAAAGAGGAACTGCAATTTTCAGTTTGCAGGGAGCGAAAGTAGATATTAACAAGAGAATTCAGGACGAAATTATCGAAGTTAAAAATGGGTGGAAATAATTTTAATAAAGTTGTAAATGACGATTTGCAGATAGGATAAAGCTAATAGATAAATATTATTGCAACTTTATTGCGTTAATTGATTTTAGGTTAACTTTGCATTTTCAATTATCAATTATCAACTAAACTATGGAAAACAAAAACTTTGATGTCATCATAACAGGAGGAAGTTATTCAGGATTATCTGCAGCAATGGCTTTAGGAAGATCTTTAAGAAATGTCCTGATTATTGATAACGGAAAACCTTGCAACAGACAAACTCCGCATTCTCATAACTTTGTCACTCACGATGGGAAAACACCATCAGAAATTGCACAGCTTGCCAGAAAAGATGTAGAAAAATACAATACAGTGCATTTTTACAACGGAACTGTAGCGAAAACAGAAAAAGCGATCGGAGGTTTTGAGGTTGAAATTTCCTCCGGTGAAAAATTTAAGGCTAAAAAACTGATTCTGGCTTCAGGCGTAAAAGATACAATGCCGGATATTCCCGGGTTTGCAGAATGCTGGGGGATTTCTGTGATACATTGCCCATACTGTCATGGTTATGAAGTGAAAAACGAGGTTACGGGAATTCTTTCCAACGGAGATATGGGCTACGAATTTTCGAAACTGATTTTTAATCTGACTAAAAATCTCACGCTGTTTACAAATGGAAAAGCAGCTTTTACCGAAGAACAGCTTGAAAAACTTAAGCAGAATAAAATCATTCTTAACGAAGATGAAATTGCAGGTATAGAACATACGAACGGCTTCATTCAAAGAATTATTTTCAAAAATGGAAAGGAAATTCCTTTACAGGCTTTGTATGCGAAAATTCCTTTTGAGCAAAATATTAATGTTGATGATCTGGGCTGTGAAATAACAGAACAGGGATTTATTAAAGTAGATATGATGCAGAAAACAAGCATTCCCGGAGTTTATGCCTGTGGAGATAATGTAACCATGATGCGCTCCGTAGCCAATGCCGTTGCACAGGGTAATTTTGCAGGAGCCATAGTGAATAAGGAACTGTCAGATGAAGAATTTTAGAGGCTTTTTAGTACAATAAAGACAATCATAATACAGGATTTATTCATAGGTCTTTTCTTTTTTTAGTGTTTAAAAATCATTTTTTCAATAGGGAAATCTCGATGAAAATTCCGTACATTTGGGGTGAAAATTTCAAAAACTAAAAGTAAAATGGATATTATTTTCGACCTGATTGAAAAGGAAAGACAAAGACAAACCCATGGTTTAGAGCTTATTGCATCAGAAAATTTTGTTTCTGAAAATGTAATGAAAGCAATGGGAAGTGTACTGACAAATAAATATGCTGAAGGATATCCCGGAAAAAGATATTACGGAGGATGTGAAGTAGTAGATGAGGTTGAAACTTTAGCGATCAACAGAGCTAAAGAACTTTTCGGAGTTGACTACGTGAATGTTCAGCCACATTCCGGTTCTCAGGCGAATGCAGCCATTTATCTTGCCGTTTTGAAACCAGGTGATAAAATCATGGGGATGGACCTTTCAATGGGAGGACACCTTACTCACGGTTCTGCGGTGAACTTCTCAGGAATTCAATATAATGTAGTTTCTTACGGAGTTCAGCAGGAAACAGGTCTTATTGATTATGACCAAATGAGAGAAGTAGCGTTGAGAGAAAAACCAAAAATGCTTATCGCAGGTTTCTCAGCGTATTCCAGAGATTTAGATTATGCTAAATTCAGAGAAGTAGCAGACGAAGTTGGGGCTACCCTTTGGGCAGATATCGCTCACCCGGCTGGTTTAGTAGCAAAAGGATTATTAAACTCACCATTCGAACACTGTCATGTTGTAACTACTACTACTCACAAAACGCTGAGAGGACCAAGAGGAGGTATGATCATGATGGGAAAAGACTTTGAAAATACATACGGTCACAAAACTCCAAAAGGAGAAATCAAAATGATGAGCCAGGTGCTGGACGGAGCTGTATTCCCGGGTATTCAGGGAGGACCTCTTGAGCACGTGATTGCTGGTAAGGCTGTAGCTTTCGGGGAAGCTTTGGATGTACAGTTCGAAAATTATGCAAAACAGGTTAAATCTAATGCTCAGGCATTATCAAAAGCAATGATCGACAGAGGTTTTGATATCGTAAGCGGTGGTACAGATAATCACCTGATGCTGGTAGATCTCAGAAATAAAGGAGTAAACGGTAAAGAAACCGAAAAAGCATTGGTACTTGCTGATATTACATGTAACAAAAATATGGTTCCATTTGATGATAAATCACCATTTACAACATCTGGTATCAGATTGGGAACTGCAGCGATTACAACAAGAGGATTGAAAGAAAACGATATGGATACTATTGCAGGATTGATTTCTGAAGTGGTAGACAATATCAAAAATGAAGAGGTTCTTGGATCTGTAAGAAAGAAAGTGAACGAATTAATGGAAGGTAAAGCTCTGTTCAATTACTAACAGACATTCCAATATCATATAAAGAATGGGCGGATTGCTCATTCTTTTTTTATTCAAATGGAAAAGAAATCGTATACCTTCGATGAAATTAAGCAGAAACTGGTTAATTACTGTGTTTACCAGGATCGCTGTCATGCCGAAGTGGAACAGAAGATGAGGGAGTTTTTGCTTATTGATGAAGCGAAAGAAGAAATTATTTTATTTCTTCTGAAAGAAAATTATCTCAACGAAGAAAGGTTTACCCGAAGCTATATCCGGGGGAAATTTTACATCAAACATTGGGGGAAAACCAAAATTAAAATCAATCTGAAACAAAAACAGATTTCTGAGAAGTTGATAAACTCATGTTTTGATGAAATTGATGATGTTGATTATGAAAAAACAATCAGAAAAATTTATGATAATTATTACACCAAACAAACAGGCTTGAAAGAATATCAAAAAAAAACCAAAACTATAAAACATTTGATGAGTAAAGGTTTTGAATATGAGAAAATAATCGATATTTTTGGCTAAATATTAATAAATTTTAAAAAAAACTTGAAGTATGACTTATAGAAAAAAAACAATCAGTTCATGGAAATATGTTGATATATAAACATTTAATAATTATTTTAAAGAAAAACAGCTGATAACAAGAATTTATACAGGTAAATATTATCTTCATAAAGAGTTTATATGGTATGATTTTTGTCTCTGGATTTAGCTGTATCGAAATGAAATTGTTAGATTTTATAAATATAACATCAAATTTATTTTTGATTTCAACATATTGAAATAAATTTATTTATTTTTGCATGATTGTATCAAAATTATCTTTGATTGGATAATCAGATATTATACCTAATTAAATATGAACACCAATACAGACAATGTACAATTCTCTTAGAAAAACAATATTTGGAGGGGATAATGTTGTCAATCTCTCAGACGTAAGATATCTTCCTAGATGGATAATTCTTGTAATAGACATTATTATTCTTGTAATATCTTTATTTCTTTCCACTTACATTATCGCAAAGATTACCAAGCAGGAATTTATATATCATGATGATAAAAGCCTGATTTTCGCTTTTATTATCCTTGTGAATGCTGCTTTTATGTATGTCTTCAAGACTTATGCCGGGATTATCCGTCACTCCACATTTATAGACTTATTTAAGCTTCTGATATCCTGTTTTTGCACAATGCTGGCTATCGGAACAATAAACATCTGCTATTTCTGGATCACAGGAAGTAAGTTTATCCTTACTCCTTATCTGATGCTTTATTTCGTAATTTCATTTATGGGATTATTTCTTTTCAGACTCTATGTGAAGGAATTTTTCCATATTGTGAGGGAATACAGAAGAAGCGCACTGAAAAAAAGAATTTTAGTATTGGGAATTGATGAGCAGTCTATTGCTATTGCACGTGCAATTCTTGATAACCCGAGTTTACCTTATCAGGTAGTAGGTTTCTTGACACAAAGAACAGATTCTAAAAGAGCGTCCCTGTTGGGAAAGCCCATTTATGAAAAAGAAAAAATAGAAGAAAATACCAAAGAAGATCTTATTATTGACGGCGTTCTTATTGTTAAAGAAATGATGGCCAGAGATGAGATGAATTCATGGGTGAATCTATTTTTAGAGAAAGATCTTAATGTCTTTAAAGCACCATCAGTACAAAAACTGAGAGACAGTGATCTGGGTGGATCTATTAGAAATCTTCAGATTGAAGATTTGTTAAATAGAAAACCTATCAAAATTCAGAACGAAAAAGTTAAAAGCAGACATTTTGATAGAACAGTATTAGTAACCGGTGGAGCAGGATCCATAGGAAGTGAGATCGTAAGACAGGTTGCTCTTTTCAATCCTTCATTGATTGTCGTTTTAGATCAGGCAGAAACTCCACTTTATGAAATTGAACTTGAAATGAGAGAAAAGTTCCCTCATATCGCTTTCAAATTTGTCTTGGGAGATGTATCCAATCATCACAGGATGGAATCTCTTTTCCAGACCTATAATTTCTCAATGGTATATCATGCGGCTGCTTATAAACATGTACCTTTAGTAGAGGAAAACCCTCATGAAGCGATCTTTGTTAATATATTAGGTTCTAAGATTGTTGCAAAACTATCCAGCAAGTATAAAGTAAACAGGTTCGTAATGGTATCTACAGATAAAGCTGTAAATCCAACCAATGTAATGGGAGCTTCAAAGCGTGCTGCTGAACTTTTTGTACAATCGCTTCAGAATGTGGAAGGAAATGTTACCAAATTTATTACAACAAGATTTGGAAATGTATTAGGATCCAACGGTTCTGTAATTCCTCATTTTAAAAAGCAGATTGAAGCCGGAGGGCCGGTAACAATTACTCATCCGGAAATTGTAAGATATTTCATGACAATTCCTGAGGCTTGTGAACTGGTACTTCAGGCCGGAACAATGGGAGAAGGAGGTGAGATCTTTGTTTTTGATATGGGTGAGCCTGTAAAAATTATTGATCTTGCGAAAAGAATGATAAAGTTATCAGGATTCGAACCTAATATAGATATCAAGATCATCTATACGGGATTGAGACCGGGAGAAAAACTGTATGAAGAACTTCTGAGTGATGATGCAAAAACACTTCCTACTCATAACGACAAAATTATGATTTCTAAAGATCCTTCAATGGGATTTGAAGATATAGACAGGCTTACTAAAGAAATTACCAAGGCTTCCCTGCGAAGGGATAAAGTGGAGGTTGTAAGGATTCTTAAAACAATAGTGCCGGAATTCCGAAGCAATAATTCAATTTATGAAGCTTTGGATAAATAGGAAAAAATATAAATGTATATTTGCACAATTTAACAAGATAATGAAAGGAAAAATATTAACATTAGTATTGGTGTCCTCTTTGGTGATTTCCTGCAAAGTGAACCCCAATGCTAAGAATGATTTAAATTATATGCAGAATATAGAACAGGTCGCAATTAATGCATCTGCGAAAAATTCAGCAAACACAATCCAGGTGGGAGATCAGTTGGTTATTCTGATCACTGCAAAAGATATGGATGTTGTAAAGCCTTTTAATCAGAATTATTCTTCCTCAGAACTTATCCAGACAAATGCAATGGCCGGCGGAAATACTCCTAATCAGGGATCAACAGTAATTTCAGGACCAACTTATATTGTAGATGCAAATGGAGATATCGACTTCCCTATATTAGGTAAACTGAATACATCGGATAAAAGTCTGACCGCTTTTAAAGACGAACTTAGAGAAAAAATGACGAGATATGTTATTAACCCAACAATTAATATCAGGCTCTCAAATTTTAAAGTTACAGTACTTGGAGAAGTCAGCAGACAGGGAGACTATACTATAGCAAGCGGGCAGGCAACTATTTTAAATGCATTAGGTATGGCTGGTGACCTGACGCAATATGGGAAAAGAGAAGACATATTGGTAATCAGAACAGAAAATGGTGTTGTTTCTCATGGCCGTATTAATATTCGGGATGCCAATCTCATTAATTCTCCTTATTACAACCTGAAGCAAGGGGATGCCATTATTGTTTCCTCAAGTAATACCAAAGATGTTTTAGCAAAACAGAATCCCAATACAACTCTTTACCTTACGGCAGCTTCTATAGCTATCACAGCAATAGCAGTAGTAATAAGTTTATTTAAGAAATAAAAAAATTAATGAACACCCAACAGTCTTCAGCACCTTTAGAAGTAGAAAATAGTTCAAGGAATATTGATATTAATGAAATAGTAAAGCCCTATTTAAGAAAATGGCCGTGGTTTGCTCTGAGTGCCTTTATTGCTTTGGTAATTGGCTATATTGCATTGAAGTTTATGACTCCTGTTTACAATGTACAGACAACAGTACTTGTAAAAGATGCTAAAAACTCCTCGTCTCCCATAAATAATGATTTGGGTGTTTTACCAGACTTTTCGAATTTAGGTGGTCTGAAAACAAACAGTATTGCTAATGAAATTGAGATGCTGAAGTCAAAAAGACTAATGAAAGAAGTAGTCATTAATAAAAACCTTCAGACCGATATTTTTGCAAAGTCTAAACTTAGAAAAATTGAACTCTATAAAGATACCTCACCGATTGAAGTAAGGGTAATTAATGAAAAACCGGGGGGGATTTCTACTCCTGTTCTGCTAAAAATAGAGGGGGAAAAACTAATAGTAAGTACAGACGAACCTCAAAAAGAAATTATTACCGGTTATGGTAAGACAATAGGTCTTCCCTTTGCCAATATTATTATCACTAAAAATGATAAATATAATCCGGCTGCTTTAAAAAAAGTAAATCTGAATGATCTTGAACTTTACATTTCAACAGTAGATGCAAAAGTAGACATGCTGCAAAGCATGCTTGCGGTTAGCTTAATTAATAAGGATGCTACTGTATTAAAATTGGATATGAGCTATCCACAAATTACAAAAGCGGAAGATGTACTTAATGCTTTGGTTGTAGCATATAACAATGACGCTATTTTAGATAAGAATTCTGAATCTAAAAAGACATTGGACTTTATTGAAGACAGAATTAAAAGACTTACTGGAGAACTTGGGGATGTAGAAAGTCAAAAAGAAATATTTAAATCCAAAAATAACCTTACAGATCTTGAAACAGAAGCAAAAATAAGCCTGGAAAGTTCTGCCGCAGCAAGAGAAAAACAGCTTGATGTAGATGCGCAGCTGGAACTTACTAATGCTTTGATCAGTTTTGTAAATAAACAGGGTCAGTATCAGGCTTTACCTTCCAATGTAGGACTGAAAAACCCTGAAGCTATTGCAGGAATTGCTACTTACAACCAGCTGGTTCTTCAGAGAAACAGGTTTTTAGAGTCTGCAACTGTAGAAAACCCAACAGTGGTAGATATTACCAAACAGATCAACACAATGCGTCAATCTATTGAGCAGAGTTTGCAGAGAAACAAAACAGGTCTTGAGCTGGCAAGAAATGAATATCTTGGTGAGCAGAATAAAGTTTCAGATAAAATATCTAAACTTCCTTCTATTGAAAAAATGTTCAGAAGTATTGAAAGACAGCAGCAGATTAAGGAGAATTTATACTTGTTATTACTTCAAAAGAGAGAAGAAACAGCAATTGCTGAATCTATTACTGCACCTAAAGCAAGAATAATAGATAAAGCATACGCGTCATCAAGCCCTATTGCACCTAACAGAAAGATTGTCCTTATTTCATCATTGTTTTTGGGACTATTAATTCCATTTTTGATTATTTATTTATCTACTATTTTCAACAATAAGGTTGTTACAAAACACGATCTTGAAAAGCTGGTACATGCACCTATTATTGCAGAACTGCCAAGTCTTGAAAAAGGAGACTCTGAGATTGTTAAAATGAATGATATTACTCCTATGGCGGAAGCATTCAGAATTCTTATTACCAATATGAATTTCATGCTTTCAAAAGAGAAAAAAGGAAAAATAGTATTTGTTACTTCAACGGTAAAAGGAGAAGGGAAAACATTCACATCTGTAAACTTGGCTTTAACATTAGCCAATCCTAAGAAAAAAGCAATTATCATAGGGTCTGATATCAGAAACCCGCAGCTTCAGAGATATAATCCTGCCAGAAAAGGACTTGCCGGGCTTACGGAGTATCTTTACAATGACGATACTAAACTTGAAGACATTATTCATGTATCATCTTTTAATCCTTATCTGGATGTAATTTATTCAGGAATGATTCCACCGAACCCGACAGAATTGCTATCTAACGGCCGTTATGAAATTCTTCTGACGGAATTGAAAGAAAAATATGAATATATTATTCTTGATACTGCGCCATTGCTTCTTGTAACAGATACTTTCCTTATTGCTGAACTTTCTGATGTAACCATTTATGTTTCCAGATCTAAATACACAGAAAAGGCATTATTGGAATTTGCCAACCGAAATATTGATCAGAAAAAAATCAGAAATGTAGGATTTGTTCTTAATGATGTAAGCAGAGAAAATTTAGGATATAGTAACAAATACGGTTATGGCTATAACCAGCATACAGAACAATCTTGGTTTCAAAAAATAAAAAATAAATTTAGTTAATGGCAACAACATATAAAATAGCGGTTATAGGCCAGGGTTATGTAGGTCTTCCTTTATCTCTTGAATTTGCAGATCATTATCCTGTCTTTGGATTTGATATCAATACACAGCGTGTTGATCAGCTTAATAACGGAAAGGATATAACGCTTGAAGCTGATGTTGATAAATTAAATAACGGACTGAAAAAATACAGGGAATCTAATGGCTCTTTAGGTTATAAAGCAACAAGCCAGTTATCTGATATTGCTGAAGCTAATGTTTTCATTGTAACAGTTCCTACCCCTATTGATAAATATAATGCTCCCGATCTTAATCCATTGATTTCGGCCTCAAAAATGTTGGGAGAAATTATTAAAAAAGATGATATTGTTATTTATGAATCTACAGTTTTTCCTGGGTGTACAGAAGAAGAATGTGTGCCGGTTCTTGAAAAATATTCAGGACTTAAGTTTAATGAAGACTTTTTTGTAGGCTACTCTCCGGAAAGAATTAATCCGGGAGATAAGGTAAATACGCTTACCAGTGTTAAAAAAGTAACTTCAGGTTCTACAGAAAAGATTGCCGAAGAAGTAGATAATCTATATAAGAAAATCATTACAGCCGGAACTCATAAAGCACCTAGTATTAAAGTTGCAGAAGCTTCAAAAGCTATTGAAAATGCACAGAGAGATGTTAATATTTCTTTTGTTAACGAATTAGCATTAATCTTTGATAGGGTAGGTATCGATACGAATGATGTATTGGAAGCTGCAGGAACAAAATATAATTTCCTTAAGTATAAACCAGGATTGGTGGGAGGACACTGTATTTCCGTAGATCCTTATTATCTTGCACACAAAGCGGAACAGCTGGGATATCATCCAGATGTGATCTTATCTGGAAGACGAGTAAACGATTCTATTGCAAAGTTTGTGGCTGCTAAAGTAGTGAAGCTTCTGATTGCAAAAGGAGGAGTGATCAAAAATTCGAATGCGCTGATTTTAGGAGTTACATTCAAAGAAAACTGTCCGGATGTCAGAAATACTAAAGTTGTAGATATCTATAGAGAACTTGCTGATTTCGGAGTAAATGTTGATATTTATGATCCGTGGGCAAGCAAAGAAGAAGTAAAGCACGAATATGGAATTGATATTCTTGACGTTCTTCAGGAAGGTAAAAAGTATGATTCTTTAGTGATTGCAGTATCTCATAATGAGTTCCTGGAAATGGATCTGGATCTGCTTAAAAAAGAAAATGCAGTGGTTTTTGATACCAAAGCATGTTTAGACAGAAATCTGGTTGATGCAAGATTATAAAAGATCATGAGCTATGATATTATAATCATTGGTGCAGGTCTGGTAGGATTGGCTACAGCCTATCAGACTAAGCTGAAAAATCCTGATTCTAAGATTCTCATTTTGGAAAAAGAAAACGATGTGGCATTGCACCAATCGGGACATAACAGTGGAGTAATTCATAGCGGGATTTATTACAAACCGGGAAGCCTTAAAGCTAAAAACTGTATCGAAGGGTATAATTCCGTTATTAACTTTGCTGAGAAATACGGCATACGATATGATCTTTGCGGAAAAATAATTGTAGCTACTTCACAGGAAGAATTACCCCTTTTAGATAATATATATAAAAGAGGAGTTGAAAACGGACTTCAGGATTTAAAATATCTTTCCAGAGAAGAATTTCGCGAAATTGAACCCCACTGTGAAGGCGTAAAAGCAATTAAAGTTCCACAAACCGGAATTATCGACTATCCTGGAATCGCAAAAAAAATAAAAGAACTTTTTGAAGAATCAGGAGGTGAAGTAAGATTTAATAATGAAGTAAAAAACATTATTGATAAAGGATCTGAAATTATTGTCAGCACTAATATTTCCGAGTTTAAGACCAAAAAACTTATTTCCTGTGCAGGATTATATTCTGATAAGATAACCAAAATGACCAATGAAAAAAATGATGTGGTCATTATTCCTTTCAGGGGAGAATATTATAAAATCAAGGATGAAAAAAAATACCTGGTAAAACATCTTATTTACCCGGTACCTGACCCCAGTTTTCCATTTCTCGGTGTTCACTTTACCAGAATGATTGACGGTAATATTGAAGCCGGCCCTAATGCTGTTCTGGCCTTCAAAAAAGAAGGATACCATTTTTTCGATTTCAATTTCAATGAAACCATGCAAACCATGCTATGGCCAGGATTTAGAAAAATTGTAGCAAAATATGGTAAAACGGGAATGGGAGAAATGTACCGTTCACTTTCCAAATCTGCATTTACAAAAGCACTTCAGAAACTTCTACCGGAAATACAGGAGAATGATCTTTTATCAGGAGGTTCAGGAGTTAGAGCACAGGCTTGTGACAGAAATGGAGGATTGATTGATGATTTTGACATCGTGAAAAACGGAAATATTATTCATGTTAGAAATGCTCCTTCTCCGGCGGCTACATCTTGCCTTTCTATAGGAAATAAAATTAGTGAACTTATTATAAGTTAAAACACTTTATATCCACTCAAAAAACTAAAATATGAAAATTCAAATGGTTGACCTTAAAGGTCAGTACCTGAAAATAAAACAAGAGGTAGATATTAGTATTCAAGAATGTATTGATAATACTGCATTTATTAATGGTCCTGCTGTAAAAGAATTTCAACAGGATTTTGAAAAATATCTGGGAGTAAAACATGTGATTCCATGTGCTAACGGAACAGATGCTCTTCAGATTGCCATGATGGCCTTTAATCTGCAGCCTGGAGATGAAATAATCTGCCCTGCTTTCACCTACGTAGCGACTGCTGAAGTTATTGGTCTTTTAGGATTAAAACCTGTAATGGTAGATGTAAATGAAGATACTTTTGATATACAGCTGGAAGGTCTTGAAAAATATCTTACCCCCAATACCAAAGCGATTGTTCCTGTTCATTTATATGGCCAAAGTGCTGATATGGAACAAATTCTTAAATTTGCAGAAAAACACAACCTTTTTGTTATAGAAGATAACGCTCAGGCAATAGGCTCTGATTATACATTTTCAGATGGAACTGTAAAAAAAACGGGAACTATCGGACATATCGGATGTACTTCGTTTTTTCCATCAAAAAACCTTGGATGTTATGGCGATGGAGGTGCATTGATGACGAATGATGATGAACTGGCTTTCAAAATCAGAATGATTGCCAATCACGGACAGGAAAAGAAATACTATCATAAAGTTTTAGGCTGTAACTCAAGATTGGATACCATACAGGCTGCTGTATTGAAAGTTAAGCTTAAGCATTTGGATGAGTATTCAGCTTCCAGAAACAGAATGGCGGATTATTATGATGCAAATCTTGCTGGTATATCAGAAATTCAAACTCCTAAAAGAGCTGCGAATTCTACCCATGTATTTCATCAGTATACCCTTAGAGTGAAAAATGGAAAAAGAGATGGATTACAAAAATATCTGGCAGAAAAGAGTATTCCAAGTATGATATATTATCCTTTGCCTCTTTACAAACAGGAAGCTTTTCTTCAATATGTGAAAGAAGGTTTTAGTCTTCCGGTTACAGAGAAGCTTTGCAAAGAAGTAATCTCTCTTCCTGTACATACAGAATTTGATCAGGAAGTACTGGATATTATTATTACAGAAATTAAGAATTATTTTAATTAATATAAAGCAGATATGTCGGATTTTTTTGCACACGAAACGGCCGTTATTGACGATGGATGTCAAATAGGAAACGGAACCAAAATTTGGCACTTTTCACATCTGATGACAGGTTGCATTTTGGGCGAAAAATGCAATATTGGACAGAATGTTGTCATTTCACCTAAAGTCGTTTTGGGGAAAAATGTAAAAGTTCAGAATAATGTTTCCATCTATGAAGGAGTAACATGTGATGATGACGTTTTCTTAGGTCCTTCAATGGTTTTTACCAATGTGATAAATCCCAGAAGTGCAGTAAACAGAAAAAATGAATATCTGAAGACTCATGTTGGAAAAGGTGCCTCCATCGGTGCTAATGCAACTATCGTTTGCGGGCACAATATAGGTCAGTACGCTTTTATCGGTGCAGGAGCTGTGGTTACAAAAGAAGTTCCGGATTATGCATTGGTAGTGGGAAACCCTGCCAGACAAATGGGTTGGATGAGCGAATTCGGGCATAAACTTCAGTTTGATGCAGATAATATTGCCGTTTGTGAAGAAAGTGGAGAAAAATATAAATTAGAAAATAATAAAGTTTCAAAAATTTAAATATGCAAATGAGTGAAAAAATAAAATTTGCAGTAGTGGGCTGCGGACATATTGGCAAGAGACATGCCGAGATGATCACAAGAAATTCAGAATGTGAGCTTGTAGCTCTTATAGACATAAAGGATAAAGCTGCTTTAGGAATTGAAAGCTACGATGTTCCTTTCTTTGCATCGTTAGATGAATTTTTGAAATCAGGGATAGAAGCAGATGTTATCAATATCGCTTCTCCCAACGGATTCCACTTTGAACAATCTTATAAAGCCATTGATGCCGGAAAGCATATTGTAGTGGAAAAACCAATGACTTTGAACAAGCAGGATGCGGAAAAACTTATTTTCCAGGCTTTGCACAAACACAAACAGGTTTTTGCGGTAATGCAAAACCGTTATTCTCCACCTTCTGCTTGGGTGAAAGGTATGGTAGAAAACGGAAAATTGGGTGAAATATACATGGTTCAGCTTAATTGCTACTGGAATCGTGATGACAGATATTATAAGCCGGAGTCATGGCACGGAAAGAAAAATCTGGATGGAGGAACATTATTTACACAGTTTTCTCATTTTATCGATATTATGTATTGGCTTTTCGGTGATATTACCAATATACAGGCAAAATTTGCAGATTTTAATCATCAGACTCTTACAGATTTTGAAGACTCAGGATTTATTAGTTTCGATTTCGTAAACGGTGGGATGGGAGCATTAAACTATTCTACTTCAGTATGGAATCAAAACCTTGAAAGTTCAATGACAATTATTGCAGAGAACGGTGCTATAAAAATTGGCGGCCAATATATGGATAAAGTGGAGGTATGCAATGTGAAAGATTATGTAATGCCAGAATTACCACCTACAAACCCTGGAAATGATTATGGCGCATACAAAGGCTCTGCAGCCAACCATCACTACATTATTGAAAATGTAGTAGACGTGTTAAAAGGACGAAATACTATTACAACAAATGCTTTGGAAGGGTTGAAAGTAGTAGATATTATTGAAAGGATTTATCAATTAAAAAAATAATTATGTTGTCAAATTTTGTTCCGCTGGCAAGCCCGGATATTAATGAAACAGATATTAACCGTGTTGTGGATGTTTTAAAATCAGGAATGCTGGTGCAGGGAGAGAATGTTGGTTTATTAGAAACCTTCTTCTCTGATTATTTGGGAGCAGAATATGCTTCAGCTCTGAGTAACGGAACTTCTACTTTGCACCTGGCATTAATTACATTAGGAATTGGTGCTGGTGATGAAGTCATTGTTCCTGCATTCAGTTATGTGGCTACAGCTAATGTAGTGGAACTGGTAGGCGCAAAATGTATTTTTGTAGATATTGATGAAAATACATTTAATATTGATGTCAATAAAATAAAAGAAGTTATTACTCCGAATACAAAAGCTATTATCCCTGTTCATGAGTTTGGTTTAGCCTGCGACATAGAAAGTGTAATGGATATTGCCCGCGAGCATAATCTGTATGTTATTGAAGATGCTGCATGTGCTTTGGGAGCAACTCAGAATAACAAAAAAGTAGGGACATTTGGTGATTTCGGTTCATTCTCATTACATCCACGTAAAAGTATTACCAGCGGTGAAGGAGGAATTCTGACAACGAATAATCCCGGGTATTCAGCTAAGGTAAGAATACTTAGAAATCATGGTATTGAAATGCAGGATGGCAGAATGGAATTTGTAGAAGCAGGATACAACTATAGAATGACGGACTTTCAGGCAGCACTGGCTCACAGCCAGATCCAGAGACTGGATAATATCCTTACGATGAAACAAACTTTGGCAGAGGTGTATCTATCTGAAATTAATAACCCAAAGATCACATTACCTGTAGTGCCTGAAGGAAGAAACCATACATGGCAGACTTTTCACGTCTTAATCGACGACAGTTTACAGCAAAATGAAGTGCTTGAATTTTTAAGAAGTAATAAAATTGGGGCAAACTACGGAGCTCAATGTATTCCTGCTATGAAATACTATGCAGACAAATACAATCTGGATTATAGAGAAAAGTTCCCGAATGCTTACAGGGCATATTCTAAGGGAATTGCCTTACCATTGTATGAAAAACTGACAGAAGATACAGTCTTCAAAATCTCGCAAATAGTCAACAAAATATAACGATATAACGAATCAAAAAAAATTTATTTAAAATGATAACTAACAAAACGATTTTTATCACCGGAGGTGCAGGATTTATTGCCAATACTCTGATTAAACATTACATAGAGAATAATAAAATTGTGGTGTATGATAACTTTCACAGAGATACATTAAGTTCAAGCGGGTTAGCAAATCACCAGAATTTGACGGTCATCAAAGGAGATGTTTTAGACTTAGCATTTTTAACAGAAAGCATGAAAGGTGCTGACGTTGTTGTTCACGCAGCAGGTATTGCAGGTATTGATACTGTAATCAAAGATCCGGTAAGAACAATGAGCGTAAACATGATCGGAACTGCGAATGCGTTGGAAGCAGCAAAAATAAATGGAATAAAAGACAGATTTGTAGACTTCAGTACTTCTGAAATTTTTGGTAGCCACGCTTTCAAAAGTAGAGAAGAAGACACTGCGGTTGCAGGAAGCGTAGGAGAAGCAAGATGGGTATATGCAGTAAGTAAGCTTGCCGGAGAACATTTGGCTCACGCGTATTACAAGCAGCATAAACTTCCGGTGGTTACTGTAAGACCTTTCAACGTATATGGTCCTGGACAAACCGGGGAAGGTGCTTTACAGATTTTCATCAAAAAAGCGCTTAAAAATGAAGATATCTATATCTATGGAGACGGTACGGCAATCAGAGCCTGGTGCTTTGTTGATGATTTTGTAGACTGCCTGATCAGATGTATTGAAGATCCGAAAGCTATCGGAGAAAGCTTTAACCTAGGTAACCAGAGAACGGTTATTACAACATTAGGTTTAGCTGAATCTGTATGCAGAGTACTGAAGAGCAACAGTAAAATCATCTTCAAAGATGCTCTTAGTGCTGACATTGAAATGAGAATCCCAAGTGTAGCAAAATCAAAAGAAATTTTAGGCTTTGAAGCAAAAGTAGATCTTGAAGAAGGTATTTTAAGAACAGCTGAATACTTTAAATCTATTGAAAACTAAAGAAGAAATATTAATATTTCCTTATAGCGGGACTGGTATTGAGGCATTAGACTGTCTGTCTGAAGAGCAGTGTTGTATAGGTTTTATTTCTGATAATCCTTCGATGATCGGAACGGAACAGTATGGCATTAAAATTTATAGCAGAGAGGCATTTCAGGAATTTCCTGAAGCTAAAGTCCTGGCTGTCAATGGCAGTCCTGATTCTTATAAAAAAAGAAAGCAAATAATTGATGGGCTTGAAATAGAGACTGACAGATTTACAACACTTATCCATCCTAAAGCTGTTATCGGAAGGAATGTAAAGGTAGGAAAAAACGTCCTTATTATGGCCGGAGTTGTAGCTACTGCAAACGCAGAAATAGGAAATCATATTTGTATTCTCCCTAATACTGTTGTTCATCATGATTCTAAAATCGGGGATTATACCTTGGTTGCAGCGAATAATACTATTTGTGGAGATGTCATCATCGGAGAGAACTGTTATTTGGGAGCTTCTTCAAATTTCAGAAATGGAGTAAAGATAGGCAATGGAAGTCTTATTGGTATAGGAAGCAATGTGGTTGGTAACATTGGAGATAATAAAATGGTAAAAGGTAATCCTGCAAAGGAATATTCTGAGAAATCAGACTAAATAGGAGATTTATGAAACATAAAATTAGAGCTTTCAAAAATATGCTGTTGATGTCTGCACCGGAGTATATTGCCGGATTTTCAGTTTTTGTTATCCTGATCTCTTTTTCCAAGAAAGCATCTCTAGCAGAAATTGGAGAACTTACATTTGCTAATACTGTGGGGCAGTTGGTTTCCAGTGTTTTAGCTGTTGCCTTGTTAACAACTATGCGGCGTGATTTTGTACTGAAGACAGCACTTAGGGATAAATATGCCATATCTTTATATATCATTAGAATCCTGATTTCATTATCTATATTTATTATTTCATTTGTACTATTGGAACTAAACCTTTTCAGCGAAATAGTACTGCTAATGATAGTTTCCAGAGGAATCGATTCTTTGTCTGAAACTTATTATTATACATTGCTTTCTAAGGAGGAAATTTTAAAATTTTCAATATTAAAAAGCATGCACTATATAAGCCTTATATCCTTTGTCATTCTTGGGATTTATAAGGGGTTTGATCTCCATCAGATCAGCTATATATTTTTATTCAACAGTATAATCTGGTGTTTGGTCAATTTTATTCTTCTTTTTTTTGAAAAGGGAATTGTTAAAAAAATCATATTTCTTGATACTTATCAGACTGATCTTTTTAAAAGAACATTGCCCCTGTTAATGAGCAGCACCATATACTTATTATCTGCAAGGCTGAATTTATTTATTGTAAAAAAGATATGCAGCCCAGAGGATTTTGGTCTGTTTAGTATAATTATTACTATTCTGGGGATATTTTCTATTTTTACAAGTGCAATCAGTAGTTTTTTGATTAATAAACAGGTAGAATGGTATAAAGTGTCACTTCAAAGGCTAAAAATAAATTCAATAAAACTTGCAATTCCATTATTTGCTGCAGGACTTATTATTTTATTGATTTCTTATTTTGTTTCAGACTACATCAATTATCTCTTCAAGAATTTTGATATGAACCACTTGTGGTTATTGAAACTATCTTTAATTTCAATTTTGGTTTATTTCATCCAGATACCTTACAATTACCTATTTACAGTGATGGATAAAAATAAAGTGGCCTTGTATTTTTCAGTCTTTATGATTGTTGTTGCAGCATTATTATATTATCCGTTTACGTTTTATTTTGGTCTTACGGGGTCTGTAATTGCTTTTTTAGGATATAATATACTTTGGTGTGGTAGCTTATTTGGTATTTCTATGTATATTATTAACAAACAAATTTTAAAAGGAAATGAATAACATATTGATTGTTTCTAATACACTGTGTTTTGGGGGGGCAGAAAGTTTTTCTGCACAGTTATTCGAAAATTTGGAGCAGCAGTATGATAATCTGCATTATGCTGTTTTTTCATGCAATATGGATTTACTGGAACGTTTCCCTGCTATTGATAGAAAAAAAATACATCAGTTTGATGATTCTGATAGAACCAATACTTTTAAAATGCTTTCAAAGATTTTTAAAGTAAAAAAATACCTTAAGGATCATAATATTGATACAATATACTGTAGCCAGCCTGATTCTGCACTGATTTTTTGGTTATTAAAAATTTTTAATAAAAAAATTAAAATCATATATATAACCATGCATGTATATGAAAATGCTGATGCCAAAGAAAAATTTATCTGGAAAACTAACCTGCCTAATAGAAGTACGGACATTTTTATCGGACTGAGTGAATACCTATCTTTACAGCTAAAGCAAAAAAATAAGGTAGATCCTTCGAAAGTAATAATCAACAGGCTCCCTGTAGATATTAATAAATTTAATGTTGCCGATAAAAAAGAGAGAGAGCAGTTTAATTTACCTCTAAATAAGAGGATTGTTGGAATATGTTGCAGACTCTATCCTATAAAAAGGGTTGATCTTTTTGTAGAAGCCTTCAGACATATTGAGGATGAAGATACAATAGGTGTTATCTATGGAGAAGGTCCTGAAAAAGAAAGACTACTGGGTATGATAAAAGATTTTCAATTATCGGATAAAGTCTTTTTGCGACCATTTATAGATAATGTTAATGAAGTTATTCCAATGTTTGATCTTTACTTACAAACTGTGGACGGTCCCAATTTAGGACTGGTAACACTTGAAGCTTTCAGTTCAGGAGTCCCAGTCATTATGCTTGCTGATAATGAGGAAGAAAGATTTATGATCCTTGATACCTATTGTAACGAAAATGTAGGTGGAATATCTACTACAGATCCTAAAAATATAGCTTTAAAAGTGTTGGAAATATTAAATATTTCTGAAAAGGATGGAATGCCTGCAAGATGTAGAAAACTGGCAGAAGAAAAATATTCATGGCCCGCATTTCTTTCTATCAATGAGAAAATTCTAAAACAGTTTAGATGACTTTTTTTATAATATTATATATAATATTTCTTACTCTGGTATTTTTCTTTTTTAGGAAGAATTACAGACTTTTTGGGTATGAAAAGTATGATTTTCTTTTACCCATAAATATTATATTGTTTTTTTCGGTATTGGCTACTCCCTATATGTTCTATATAGTGAAACATCCTGATATTATCTATACACCTGTTGATCCTGATAATTTAAATAACTTGCTGTTCAAGTATATTCTTTTGCATGTAGGCTGTATTATTTTTTTTATTGTAGGGACTGTATCTTTTCTGAAAAAAATGTTAAGTTCTTTGATTAGTAAGCTGGATATTATTACGGTGGGACAAAGTAAGAATTTGTTATTTTTATTAAGTATTATATTTTACTTACTTTCTGTTTATAACTTTAAATCCTTACAGCTTGACAATCTTTTTCAAATTTTTATCAATAGAAATGAAAATATAAGTAAACTGGGATATATCTATTTCACTCAACAAATTATCGGATATTATATATTATATCTCTATCTTTTAAGAGACCGGTTAAACTTGGTACAAAAGATCAACCTGGGAGTGTTTTTTATTACCTTCCTGTTATCTTCCCTGCTTACCGGCGGACGTACTCAGATATTGTACATGCTTATATTCTGTTTTATTGTTATACAAATAAAAAAGCCAGCATCTATTAAACAATTCTTTAAGCCCAAGTACATCTTATTGATGGCACTTTTCTTCGGAGTAATGTATATCATCCCAAAATTCAGAGGAACGGCAGCATGGAATAATGAAGGATTGGTATCTGTGATGACAACTAAAGATGAAAACTCTTATCAGTCTTATCAGTTGCTTTCTGATATGAGTGGACTGGATAGGTATTTATTTATCATAGATATGTTTGACAGACATGGCTTCTGGTATGGAGAAGGATATGTAGATGTAGTAAAAATTTTACTGCATCCCATTATAAGAAGCGATGTAAGTAAGCTACCAAAAGGAGATGATGGCCTTTACCTGGCAGTAATGTCAAACGAAAAACGGTTTATTGATAAACCTTACCGTGTAGATGATGATTATATGACTTCCTTTCCTGTAGGTAATTATGCAGCCTATATGAACTTTGGAATTATAGGACTGTTATTGGCTTACTTTCTTCTTGGAGGAATTGCCAATACTCTCTATCAGGGATGTAAGAAAGGACGATTTAAATATATTTATTTTTATACACTCTTTATTTCGGGATCTGTTGCCTTTTCGAATATTGGTCTCCTTAATATTATTATTAACTCTATTACCCTGGTAATTGTATTTGTTATTATCAGAATTTTTAGCCCGGGTAATATAAAACTACAAAGATGAAATTTGTTTTAATGGGAGTAAAATCCTCCCCTAAAAATATAAGTGGTCAGTCTATATGTTTTGATATGCTTTTGGACGAACTGAAAAAGCAAATGATTCCGTTCAAGTATATCACAGTAAGCGTAGATACCGACAGTAATTTTCAGAAGGTACTGGAATATCTTACAGCCTGCATCAAACTGATTTACTTTTATATGACGACAATGGGTAAATCAAAGATGATCTACATTGCAGTTGCACAGTCCAGACTGGGCTTTTACAGAGATTTTATGTTTGTCTGGATTTCTGCATTATTCGGAAAGAAAATCGTAGCCCACCTGCATGGAGGCAATTTTAAAACATTCTATCTTGAACAGTCTCCTTTCCTTCAGAAAATAATCAAAAAAACATACGACCAATGTGACTGTATTATTGTTTTGTCCAGAGTATATACTGATCTTTTTGATTTTGTAGATAACTATAAAGAAAAAGTAAAGGTAGTTCCTAATGGAATTCCGGAATTTGATAACGACGAGTCAATAGAAAAAAAATATAATCCGACCAGACCGGTGATCCTGTATCTTTCTAATCTTATTGAGAGTAAAGGCTATCTGGATGTTTTGCATTCGTCCCTGATTCTTAAAGAAAAATATAATATTTCTCCACAAGTTTATTTCTGTGGAAACTTTTTAAGTAACTCGGATGATGTGACTTTTGACAGCGTTGAAAAAGCAAAAGATTACTTTCATAATTTTGTGAAAGAAAATAAGCTGGAAGACAATGTTGTCTATAAAGGGTTGGTTCAGGGTGAAGCCAAAGATCAGCTTTTAAAGAATGCTGACTTTTTGATTCTACCCACCAATTATAATGCAGAAGGGCAGCCTATATCTCTGATAGAAGGATTAAAGAATGGCTGTGTGCTGATTACAACCCAATACAGAGACATTCAGTATATGAATCTGGATAAAGAAACAGGTTTTTTTGTAAATTATAACGATCCTGAGGCTATTGCAGAAATGATCAGTAACGTGAATGAACAAGACTTTAAAAGAATGAGTCTGAATGCTCAGAAACATTTTAAGAACAGCTATTCTTTTATCAGTCATTATAATAATATAATAAAAATTTTCCATGAATATTCAAAATAAAGTATTACTAATTACTGGAGGAACAGGTTCTTTCGGAACAGCCGTTCTAAGAAAATTTATCAATACCGATCATTTTAAAGAAATCCGTATTTTTTCCCGTGATGAGAAGAAGCAGGATGATATGAGAAATCAATTTAAAAATGATAAACTGAAATTTTATATCGGAGATGTAAGAGATTACAGAAGTATTGAACAGGCTATGAGAGGAGTAGACTATGTTTTTCATGCTGCAGCCTTGAAGCAGGTACCTTCGTGTGAGTTTTTCCCGATGCAGGCATTAAAAACCAATGTAGAAGGAACACAGAATGTAATTGATGCAGCTGAAGCAAATCATGTTCAGAAAATGATTTGTTTGAGTACGGATAAGGCAGCTTATCCTATCAATGCTATGGGTATTTCCAAAGCAATGATGGAAAAAGTAGTAGTAGCAGCCTCCAGAAATTTGAAAAATACAACAGTTTGTCTTACGAGATACGGAAACGTTATGGCATCCAGAGGTTCTGTGATTCCATTATTTGTTAAACAGATTAAAAACGGTGAACCTATTACTATTACAGATCCAAAGATGACGAGATTTTTAATGTCATTGGAGGAAGCTGTCGAACTTGTTTTATTTGCTTTTGAAAATGGAAATACTGGAGACCTATTTGTCAATAAAGCACCGGCAGGAACTATCGGTGATCTGGCTCAGGCTCTTAAAGAATTGTTTAAAGCAGACAGTCCGATAAAAGTAATTGGAACAAGACATGGGGAAAAGCTTTATGAAACTCTTTGTACACGTGAAGAAATGCTGAAGGCAGAAGATATGGGAGATTTCTACAGAATTCCTGCAGATAACAGAGATCTTAATTATGATAAGTATTTTTCAGAAGGTATGAAAGACATTTCAAAAATAGAAGATTATCATTCTCATAATACGAAGCAGCAGGATGTTGAAGGAATGAAAAAACTTCTTTTGAAGCTTCCTTTGATCAGAAAAGAAGTATTAGGAGAAGATGTAATGCAATATCCAGACTAAAAAATGAATAATCCGGAAATTATTGAGGGTGGAAAATATGCTGATGAAAGAGGAAATCTGTTTTTCAATAATAATTATAATGCTTCTGCAATAAAAAGAATATATTGCATTGAGAATAGTAATATCGATTATATAAGAGGATGGGCCGGACATAAGACAGAACAACGTTGGTTTACAGCCATCCAGGGAGCTTTTATGATTAAATTTGTAAAAATTGATCACTGGGGTGAACCCTCAAAAGATCTTCAGATTCTTACTTTTGAGTTGAATGACGAAAAATTGGATGTACTTCATATGCCGGCAGGGTATGCCTCTGCAATTCAGGCAAAAGAAAAGGGATCGAAACTTTTAGTAATGGTAAATTATTCTTTAGGTGAAATTGATGATGACCATCGTTTCCCTCTGGATTATTTTGAAAATATGTAATGATGATAAAAATAGGAATAACCGGACAAAACGGTTTTGTAGGATCACATCTGTACAATACACTGGGGCTAAAGCCTGAGCGGTATAAAAGGATTGAGTTTGACAGATCTTTTTTTGATCATCCGGATCAGCTGGATGCATTTGCAAAACAATGTGATGTCATTGTACATCTTGCAGCAATGAATCGTCATCCGGATCCTGAAGTGATTTTCAGTAACAATATTGAACTCGTAAGGAAATTAATAGATTCTTTGGAACGAACGGAATCAAAGGCTCATGTTTTATTTTCATCATCTTCTCAGGAAGAAAGAGATAATCTATATGGAAAATCGAAAAAAGAAGGAAGAATGCTTTTGGCAGACTGGGCAAAAAAAGCTGGCGGAAAATTTACAGGAATGATTATTCCTAATGTTTTCGGACCTTTTGGAAAGCCAAACTATAACTCTTTCGTTGCCACCTTCTGTTACAAGCTTACACATGGTGAAACCCCTGTTATTGATAATGACGGCGAAGTGAAGCTAATCTACGTAGGAGAGCTCGTACAGGAAATCATCGGCCAGATAGAAGCGTCAGATTCCAAAGAGTTTTACGAAGTAGAGCATACTTCAGTAAATAAAGTCTCTGAAGTATTGTTAAAACTTGAAAATTATAAAAAATTATATTTTGATAATGGTGAGGTTCCACAGCTTACATCAGCTTTTGATCTGAACTTGTTTAATACTTTCCGTTGTTATTTTGATATTAAAAACCATTATCCTGTCAAATTCACACAACATACAGATCCGAGAGGAGCTTTTGTAGAGGTGATCAGACTTGGAATAGGCGGTCAGTGTTCATTCTCTACAACAGTTCCCGGAATTACGAGAGGAGACCATTTTCATACCAGAAAAATTGAAAGGTTCGCAGTAATAAAAGGAGAAGCACTTATCCAGTTGCGAAAAATTGATACTGATGAAATTTTCGATTTTTATCTGAAAGGGGATGAGCCCGCTTATGTAGATATGCCTATCTGGTATACCCATAATATTAAGAATATAGGAAATGAAGATCTTTATACCATTTTTTGGATTAACGAAGCATTCAACCCGGAAGATCCTGATACATATTTCGTAAAAGTATAATCAATGTATACACCGGTTGCTTTTTCAATTGTATTCTATCTGTTTACATCATTGCTGGTCACAGCAGTTGTGATAGATAGTTATTCAAAAAAACGGTTACTCAGTATAGATGGAAATACAGGCTATTTCTATCTTATTCCTCTGTTTTTAGTTATCCTTATTGGTTTCAGACCCGTAGGTATCACTGGTTTCACAGACTCCGAAATGTATAGGGAATTCTTTGATATAGCACGTGTAGAAGGTATTTCGCCCATGCCGAATAAGGATTTGTTTTTCGGGTATTTTATTTTGTTTACCTCTTATATTACCAATGAGAGAGGTTTTTTTATCTTATGTGGTTTAGTATCGGTAGCACTGTTGGTATTGGTATCAAAACATATTTCTAAAAAGCACTGGATATTATTTTTTATCTGTCATACAGCTTCCCTTTATTACTGGAATTATAATGTATATGGTATCAGACAGGGGATGGCATCCGTCATGTTTTTATATGGGGTTTTTATTAAAAACAAATGGTGGAAGTCTTTACTCATGTTACTAGCATTTGGATCTCATTTTTCTTTGGGACTTCCGGTATTGGTATATATCTTCTCAGGACTGATAAGCAAAGTTGATAGAAAATTCTATTGGATTTGGGGATTGGCAATTCCTGCTTCTTATTTTTTTGGAATTGAAATTGAACATACTGTTGCCAACTTAATCCCGGATGAAAGAGCACAATATTTTATAGAAAATATTGATGAGCAGGTATTCCGTTGGGATCTGATTGCCTATAGTTCGGTTATCATGGCAATTTCTTATTATTTTATATTCATTGAAAAGATAAAAGATGTCACTTATCATAGGATAGTGAATGTTTTTATTTTTACAAATACTATATTTTTATTTTTGGTAAGAGTAAATCACGCTCATAGATTTGCCTATTTATCCTGGTTTTTAGCTTCATTAATCATTTTTTATCCGTTTTTTATTAATAACGATGAAAAATTGAGAAACAAATACAGGTTGTTCTCGCAAACTTTACTCGCGTTTTTTACCTTTGTAGTTCTCCATTTTATAAGAATAACTTTTTTATAACCATATGATGAAATTAAAAGTAATGACAGTCGTGGGCACACGGCCGGAAATCATTAGATTATCAAGAGTGTTAGCCGCTTTAGATACTTCTGAAGCAGTAGAACACATTGTAGTCCATACAGGACAAAATTACGACTATGAACTTAACCAGATCTTTTTCGACGATTTAGGTTTAAGAAAACCTGACCATTTCCTGGAAGCAGCAGGAAAAACAGCTGCAGAAACAATTGGAAATATTTTGGTTAAAATTGATCCGCTTCTCGAGGAAGTGAAGCCAGATGCGTTTTTAGTACTCGGAGATACAAACTCATGTTTATGTGCTATTCCTGCCAAAAAAAGACAGATTCCGATTTTCCACATGGAAGCCGGAAACAGGTGTTTTGATCAAAGAGTTCCCGAAGAAACCAACAGGAAAATTGTAGACCACATTTCAGATATCAATTTAACATACTCTGATATTGCCAGAGAATACCTTTTGCGAGAAGGACTTCCTGCTGACAGAATCATTAAGACGGGATCCCCGATGTACGAGGTTCTGAATCATTATCTTCCCAGAATTAAAAATTCCGATGTTCTTACTAGATTAAATCTTGAAGAAGGAAAGTATTTTGTAGTATCATCCCATAGAGAAGAAAATATTAATTCAGATAAAAATTTCAGAGGACTCATCAACAGCCTTAATGCAATTGCAGAAGAATATCAATATCCAATCATTTTTTCAACTCATCCCAGAACAAGAAATATGATTGATAAAATGCAGGTGCAGGTGAGATCTGAAATTCAGTTTCTAAAACCCCTTGGGTTCCATGATTACAATGCTCTTCAAATGAGAAGTTATGCTGTACTGTCGGATTCCGGTACTATTTCAGAAGAATCCTCAATCCTTAATTTCAGAGCGCTTAACATCAGAGAAGCACATGAAAGACCTGAAGCTATGGAAGAAGCTTCTGTTATGATGGTGGGATTATCTCCTGAGAGAATTTTGCAGGGATTGGTACAGCTTAAGCAGCAGCAGACAGGAGAAAATAGAAACTACAGACTTGTGGCAGATTATTCTATGCCCAATGTGTCAGAAAAAACGGTTAGAATTATTGTAAGCTATACCGATTACGTTAACAGAGTAGTCTGGAGTAAATTATGAATATAATGTTTCTTACCTTAGTGAAGATAAATACCTTAAAAGAACGTGGTATTTATCAAGATTTAATGCGGGAATTTTCCCAGCATGGGCATTACCTGTATATAGTTTCCCCTGTTGAAAGATGCGAAAATCAAAAAACTAATGTGAAAAAAGAAGGGAATACTGTTTTTCTGAATGTAAAGACACTTAATATCCAGAAAACGAACTTTATTGAAAAGGGAATTTCTACCTTAACAATCGATAAACTATTTCTGAGAGCCATCAATAAACACTTGCCAGAAGTAAAATTTGATCTGATTATTTATGCCACGCCTCCTATTACTTTTACAAACCTTATTAAATATATCAAAAAAAGAGATCAGGCTAAAACATATCTGCTCCTAAAGGATATCTTCCCCCAGAATGCTGTTGATATGCAGCTGATGTCTAAGAAAGGATTACTATACAACTACTTTAGAAATAAAGAAAAAGAATTATATTTGATTTCAGATAAAATTGGGTGTATGTCTGATGCCAATCTAAAATTTGTGATGGAGCATAATCCTTTTATTCCCAAAGAAAAACTGGAGGTAAATCCAAATGCTATTGAGCTCTTACCTATAAATAAAGAAATGAGTTACCAATATAAAGAAATTCATGCTAAGTATGGCATCCCTGAAAATAGGAAAATCTTTATTTATGGTGGGAATTTGGGAAAACCTCAGGGAATTGATTTTGTGATAGAAACCTTAAAAACTAAATCAGAAGATGACAGATTATTTTTTGTGATAGTGGGCTCAGGAACAGAATTTGGCAAAATGAGGAAGTGGTTTGATACTTTCCGCCCCAAAAATGCTTTGCTTTTGTCTGCTATTCCAAAAACTGAGTATGACCTGCTGGTACAGTCCTGTGATGTCGGGTTGATCTTTCTGCATAAAGATTTCACCATCCCGAATTATCCATCTCGTTTACTCTCATATCTTGAGTTCAGATTGCCGGTCCTTACAGCTACAGACTCTTCTACAGATATCGGAACAGATGTAGTTAAGAATAATTGTGGCATAGCCGTGCATTCGGCAAATCTTCAGGAGATGATAAAAGCAATAGATAAATTTGTAGAAATGGACAGTAATGATTTTGAAGAAATGAGAGAAAACAGCAGAAAATTCCTGGAAAGAGAATTTTTGGTACAACAATCTTATGATAAAATTATTAACGCTTAAAAATAAAGAGAAAAGAAAAAGATGTATCGTGTTTTTGTAAAAAGAGTTTTTGATTTTATATTAGCCTTAACCGGTTTGCTTATAATAAGTCCTGTGTTTATTGTTTTTTTTATTGCTTTGGCCATCGCAAATGAATGGAAACCTTTTTTCTTTCAGAAAAGACCTGGCAAAAACGGTAAAATTTTTACCATTATAAAATTCAAAACAATGAATGACAAAACAGACTCTGAAGGTAATCTATTGCCAGATGCAGAGAGACTTACGGCAGTGGGATCGTTTGTCCGTAAAACATCTATAGATGAAATTCCTCAACTGATTAATGTTTTGAAAGGAGATATGGGATTAATAGGGCCAAGACCGTTACTGGTACAATATCTGCCGCTTTATAATGATCATCAGGCAAGAAGACATGAAGTAAGACCGGGAATTACCGGCTGGGCACAGATTAACGGTAGAAATGCTATTTCTTGGGAAGAAAAGTTTAATTTAGATGTCTGGTATGTGGATCATGTATCCTTTATCCTGGATCTGAAAATAATATTTCTTACTATAAAGAAAGTTTTTATAAAAGAAGGTATTTCAGCCGATGGACACGTTACCATAGAACCATTTCAAGGAAATTAATTAATAGCTATGTATTTATTTGGAGCAAGCGGACATGGAAAGGTAATTGCAGATATTGCTGCTGCTAATGACATAAAAATTAAGGCATTTATAGATCAGGATGTCACTAAAAAGGAATGCTATGGATCTCCGGTTTTGAATAATTTACCGGATGATAAAGAAAAACTGATTATTTCAATTGGCAACAATCTGATCCGTAAGAAAATCGCAGAACAGATTAATCATAAAATTGGCACTTTAATACATCCCAAAACAATCATTTCAGGTTCTGTGAAAATAGAAGAAGGAACAGTAATCATGGGAGGCGTGGTAATTAATGCAGATACGGCCATTGGAAAACATTGTATCATCAATACCAATGCATCTGTAGATCATGATTGTGTGATTGAAGATTTTGTTCATATTTCTCCCAACTCAGCACTTGCCGGAGGAGTGGAAGTAGGTGAAGGCTCTCAGATTGGAATAGGAGCTTCTGTAATCCAGGGAATCAAAATAGGAAAATGGTGTGTAATTGGTGCCGGTGCAGTCATCATTACCGATGTTCCCGATTACTCAGTTATTGTGGGAAATCCGGGGAGAATTATCAAGAAAAATATTATATAAACAAGTTACTAATCAAAAATATGAATACTAAAATCTGGCTGTCCTCACCGCATATGGGAGGGAATGAACAAAAATACATCAACGAAGCATTTGAAGAAAACTGGGTAGCTCCGTTGGGACCTAATGTTAACGGATTTGAAGGTGATCTGGAGCAGTTTTTAGGTGGAAGTGTAAAAGTGGCTGCGCTGTCTGCAGGTACTGCAGCATTACACCTTGCTCTTATCGAATGCGGAATTGTACATGGCGATGAGGTGATCTGTCAATCCATGACTTTCTCTGCTTCAGCCAATCCAATTGCGTATTGTGGAGCAATCCCTGTTTTTGTTGATAGTGAACCGGTTACATGGAATATGTGCCCTAAAGCACTGAGAGAAGCCATCGAAGACAGAATCCAAAAAGGAACAAAACCTAAAGCAATCATTGTAGTACATCTGTATGGTATGCCGGCAAAAATGGACGAAATTACTGCCATTGCTCAGGAATTCCAGATCCCTTTGATAGAAGATGCTGCTGAAGCCCTGGGCTCAACTTATAAAGGACAGGCTTGCGGTACATTCGGCCGTTTTGGAATTTTAAGTTTTAACGGAAATAAAATTATTACCACTTCAGGAGGTGGAGCTTTGGTTTGTCATACTCAGGAAGATAAAGATAAAACCGTTTTCCTTTCTACACAGGCCAGAGATAATGCTCCCCACTATCAGCACTCACACATCGGTTTCAACTACAGAATGAGCAATATTGTAGCAGGAATAGGAAGAGGACAGATGGAAGTGCTTAAGGACAGGGTTGCTGCCCGTAGAGCAATGCACAATTTCTATGTTGACCTTTTCCGCAATATTGAAGGGGTAACTGTACTCTCAGAGTCGAATGATGATTTTTATTCCAACCACTGGTTATCTGCAGTGATTGTTGATCCGGAAATGACAGGAAAAAACAGAGAAGGTTTAAGACTTGCATTTTTAGAAGATAATATAGAATCAAGACCGCTTTGGAAACCTATGCATTTGCAGCCGGTTTTTGAAACTTCTCCTTATTATGGCGGGAATGTTTCTGAAAAACTTTTTGATAACGGATTATGCCTTCCTTCAGGCTCTAATCTGTCAGAGGATGACAAAGAAAGAATAGCAAAGGTTGTTCATTCTTACTTTGGACTTTAATATTATTTGAACTTAATGAATCAGTATAAATATTGGAAAAAAGTTTTTGATTTTGTCTTATCGGCAATATTGATCCTTTTTCTTATGCCTGTACTGATTATTTTATTTGTGATTGCAAGTCTGGATACATCTTCCAACGGAATCTTTTTTCAGACCCGGATAGGGCAGTATGGAAAGCCTTTTACCATTTTTAAGATTAAAACAATTCATGAACAGAAGAGAACATGCTCAAAAATAGGGCAGACTCTCAGAAAATTTAAGCTCGATGAATTTCCGCAATTGTTTAATATTATAAAAGGTGATATGAGTTTTGTAGGTCCCAGGCCTGATATTGAAGGATATTACGATAAACTTGTCGGAGAAGACAGGAAAGTTCTGGAGCTGAAACCCGGGCTTACCTGTGAAGCAAGTATTAAATATAGAGACGAAGAATACCTTCTGAAAAACCAGGAAGATCCTTTAGCTTACAATGATGAAGTGTTATTTCCGAACAAAGTAAAAATGAATCTGGACTATTTTGAAAAGATGTCTTTCAAAAACGATATAAAGATCTTGTTTAAAACATTAATAACCACATTGAAATAGAGTTTTTAACTATTATGAAAATTAAAGAAACCCCGCTTAAAGACTGCTACATCATAGAGCCTACCATATTTGAAGATGAAAGAGGCTACTTCTTTGAAAAGTTTAATGAAAAAAAATTCGAAGAACTTACCGGAATGAACGGGCACTTTGTGCAGGATAATATTTCCAGATCTTCCTACGGAGTATTAAGAGGCCTGCATCTTCAGAAAGGAGAACATGCCCAGGCAAAACTGGTTTCCTGTCTTGAAGGAAGCGTTTGGGATGTGGCTGTAGATCTTAGGGAAGATTCTCCTACATTCGGAAAATGGTTCGGAATAGAACTTACTGCTGAAAACAAATTACAGCTTTATGTGCCGAGAGGTTTCGGACATGGTTTTTCTGTATTAAGTACCCATGCTGTATTTTCGTATAAATGTGATAATTTTTACAATAAAGAGTCAGAAGGCAGTGTAAAATTCAATGATCCTGATCTTAATATCGATTGGAAGGTAGATGAAAAAGATGCCATACTTTCCGAAAAAGATCAGAACGCTCCTGGATTTAAAGAAAAAAACTTTTAAAGCATATCCCTGAAAACCACTTTTATAAAGTGGTTTTTATTTTTTAATCCTAACTCTCCAATATTTTGTATCTTTGCAGACTCAAAATCAAAACGATGCGTACAAAATCTGTAGGGAAGAAGAAAATCAATGTAGTCACTCTTGGATGTTCCAAGAATGTATATGATTCTGAAGTATTAATGAGCCAGCTGAAAGCCAATGGCAAAGAAGTGGTTCACGAAGACCGTGGGGACATTGTGGTCATCAATACCTGCGGATTTATTGATAATGCCAAAGAAGAATCTATCAATACGATCCTCGATTACGTTGACGCTAAAAACAGAGGCGAGGTGGAAAAAGTATTCGTTACAGGATGTCTGTCTGAAAGATATAAACCGGATCTGATCAAAGAAATCCCGGATGTAGATCAATATTTCGGAACAAGAGATCTTCCGGTACTTTTAAAACATCTGGGAGCAGATTATAAACATGAACTGGTAGGAGAAAGATTAACAACAACTCCAAAACATTACGCATACCTTAAAATTTCTGAGGGTTGTGACCGGCCATGCTCTTTCTGCGCCATCCCTTTGATGAGAGGAGGGCATATTTCAACACCCATCGAAAAACTGGTTTTGGAAGCTCAGAAACTGGCAAAAAAAGGGACAAAAGAATTAATTCTTATTGCCCAGGATCTTACCTATTATGGGTTGGATCTGTATAAAAAAAGAGCATTAGGTGATCTTTTAAAAGAGTTGGTAAAAGTAGAAGGAGTAGAATGGATTCGTCTTCACTATGCTTTCCCAAGCGGTTTCCCTGAAGATGTTCTTGATATTATCCGCGAAGAACCTAAAATCTGTAATTATATAGATATTCCTCTTCAGCACATCAATTCAGACTTGTTGAAATCTATGAAAAGAGGAACTACGCATGAGAAAACAGATGCCCTTTTAGGAAAATTCAGAGAGAAAGTTCCTGATATGGCAATCAGAACAACGCTTATTGTTGGATATCCCGGTGAAACAGAAGAAAGATTCCAGGAACTTAAAGAATGGGTAAGAGAGCAGAAGTTTGACCGATTAGGATGTTTTACCTATTCGCATGAAGAGAATACTACAGCTTATGTTTTGGAAGATGATATTCCACAGGAAGTAAAAGAGGCAAGAGTAGAAGAAATTATGGAATTGCAGTCTCAGATTTCATGGGAAAAAAATCAGGAAAAAATCGGTAAAGTATTCAGATGTATTTTTGACCGTAAAGAAGGTAATTATTTCATCGGAAGAACTGAGTACGATTCACCGGATGTAGATAATACGGTTTTGGTTTCAGCTGAAGATACTTATATTTCTATTGGTGAATTTGCAGACGTGAAAATTACTTCTGCCGAAGAGTTTGACTTATACGGAGAGTTAGTTTAGCTAAAGGCTTACTAATCAAGTCAAAATAGTATTTCCAAAATCAAATTATTAATGAAAATTAACATAGAATTTTCTCGGTAATATATTTTTATTTTATTGATAATCATATAATTAGAGTTTTTTGTGTAATTAAGAATTTTTAATTTTCTTTTATAATGTAATTAAAATCGAAAATTATCCTTAAATTTGCGCAAGAAGCAATATTTTTAAATCATGTGCTTTCAGCAAGTTAATCATTAAATAAGCTAAAAGTCAATTGAAATAGTTATTGTATTACTTTGGCTTTGTTTTAATGTTCACAAGTTGAGATGTATCATCTCTTTTTGGAAATATTGATGAAAAAAAATGTAATTAAAAATCTTTAAAAACTTATGAAAAAATTTTTATTAACAGCAATTATGCTTGTTGGCCTTTCGGCTGTTTCTAAAGCTCAACAGGGGCGAGTGGGGATTAACACAACCACACCTGCCGCGACTTTAGATGTAGTAGCAAACACTACGGATAATGCAAGACCTGACGCCTTATTAGTCCCTCGTATGACAGCAGCCGAATTATCCGCTAAGGATGATACTAGTGGAACATATGCTGCGCCTCAAAATGGAGCCATTGTTTACATTACTTCAGGAACCGGTACAGGAGCTAGAAAAGCTAAAATTACTGGCCCTGGTTTCTATTATTTTGATAATACGGTTCCAGAATGGAAGCCTTTTGGGGGTGGTGCAGCTCCTTCAGGAATGACTGTAAGAGCACAAACAGCTTCTACAATCTCAGATGCAGACTTGAATAATGCAATCCTGGTTACTTCAAATGTTACATTTAACTTAGCTACATTAACGAAAACCAACGGTAAAACTATTACATTTATAGATGCAACCAATGGAGCCTTCTTTAGTGTATCGGGAGCTCATAGTACTGCTTCAACGACACCTCTTCAATCAGGTGGATCTTTGTCTTATATTTGTGATGGGACAAACTGGTATAGCTATAGTTCATTCTAATAACAAAACACAATTATGAAAGTATATTTAACATCAGCATTGTTTGCCATTGTTGCGGCATCAAGCACTTTTTTCGCTCAATTGAGATCAAATGGTACTGTCAGTGCTACAGTAGCTACACAATCCGTATTCTTAGATGCTTCTGCAAACGGCTTTACAACATCAACTAGTAATGGTAAAGGATTAGCATTTCCTAGAACAAATTTAACTACGTTCACTTTTGTAACACCAGTAACTAGTGCACTTAATTTCCCTACAGCATATGATGGGATGATTGTATATAACTCCACTGCTGGTACTACTCCTGCTACAGGATCAGGTATCGGAAACCAAACGGTAGGTGTAGGTTTTTACTATTTCAGCAACCCTACTCCAACACCAGCATTCTCTTCGGCTTCAGGACAATGGTTACCATTAGGGTCTGCTCCGAAAGAAAATATTCTTACTACTGAAACTGTTACAAACAGACAAGTAAATAATGCGCAGATTTATGGTATCAAAGGAACTTTTACTGCAAATGGAACTACTACTGCAGTAACAATCCCAGCGCCAGGTGGAATTACAGCATTGTACGGAATTACTATTTATAAGGCAGGTACTAATAATGTATATTCCAGAGAATTGTATTCATATGATATATCTACTGGAGCTGCTGTTACAGGTTCTCCTAGTATGTCTGTAGTATATCCAAGTGGTACATATGATTATGTTTTAGAATATTTAAAATAGTATAATACTTAATTATATAATAAAAACCAATGAGAAATCATTGGTTTTTTGCTTTTTACAGAGAAGGATGTTCTTTTATTTTTTCGGGTAATACATCGTGATTGAATCACTTTTTGAACAATTGAAATCAAATATGGACTGATAATGAATCAGACTTTACATTTTAACAAAATAAAAAGGTGTTAAAAATCAATTGCATAATCTCAACAGATGAAGCTAAAGAGCTTCTGAGAAAAGTTTTTTCCTAAAGTTGAATTTTAAGACTTTAAAATTTTAACAAGTAGTTTTGAAATTTTATTTTAACTCTATGATTTTTGTAAAATATTGATTATCAATCTATTTTAGATTTGTTGTTTTTAAATTATGCATGAATTAGTTAATTATGTTAACTTTTTAGATCTTTTTTTAACATTTTTTAACAGTGTAACTTAAAAGCCCTATTTATAGTGCTTTGCAAGGATTGTTAACTTTTTATTAGTGTTTTGTTAACTGATTTTAACATATGGAGTAGGGTTTTCTGAAGATTCCTGATACTTTTGTCCCGTCAAAACCAATAAAAGTTCAAAATGATGAAAAGATTCATTCTCGTAATCATAATGATGATTTCAACCCTAGGTGTTTACTCATTTACAAGTAATACCTTAGATGCGAAAAAAACAAGTTATGCATCGTACTACCACGATAGATTTAACGGTAGAAAAACCGCTAGTGGAGAAATCTTTGATAATTCAAAGTTTACTGCAGCAAACAGAACGCTTCCATTTGGAACAAACGTTAAGGTAACCAACCTTAAAAATGGTAAAGAGGTAATAGTGAGAATTAATGACAGAGGGCCTTACCATTCATCAAGATCTTTAGATATGTCTAAAGCTGCGTTCGATGAGATTGGAGATATCAGTCATGGTACTATTCCAGTCGAATATGAAATTGTCGATTAATTTTATGATTTAAATTAAAAAAAGCCAGCTGATTCAGCTGGCTTTTTGTATGGATATCTGTTTTATACATCCAGTTCGACTAAAGCAGGACAATGGTCGGAATGTACCGCTTCCTTTAAAATGACAGCCCTGCTGAGCTTATCCTTTAAACTATAGGAAGTGAAATTATAATCCAGTCTCCAGCCTTTATTTCTTTCCCTTGAGTTTTGTCTGTAGCTCCACCATGTATAATTGTCAGGTTCATTGTTAAAGAACCTGAAACTGTCAATCAGTTCGCATTCATTGATAAAATTGGTCATCCATTCTCTTTCCATAGGAAGAAACCCTGAAACATTCTTTAAACCGACAGGATTGTGAATATCGATAGCCTCGTGGCAGATATTAAAGTCTCCGGAGATAATAAGATTAGGAATTTCTTTTTTTAAATTTTTAATATACCCAAGAAAGTCATGGCAGAACTGCATTTTAAAATCTAACCTCTCAATATTAGATGCAGAAGGAACATATACCGAAATCGCGGAAAATCCGTCAAAATCTGCACGGATGATTCTTCCTTCATTATCATAGCTTTCGATACCACAACCATACTCTACATGGTTGGGTTTTATTTTTGAGGCAATTCCGACCCCGCTGTAGCCTTTTCTTACCGCTGAGTGCCAATAACTGTGATATCCCAATTTTTCAAGGCTTTCGATGTCTATCTGATCGTTTCCGGCCTTACTCTCCTGAATACAGATGATATCCGGATCGGCAGTCTTCAGCCAGCCCAGAAAATCTTTCGTAAAAGCCGCCCTGATTCCATTAACATTGTAGGTGATTAATCTCATAAACAAAATAAATTTTTTCAAATGTAGGGAAATAAAAAAAGCCGGTTCTGAATTTCAAATCCGACTTTTATATACTGAGTAAGTGATTTTAATTTTTAAAAACTGTTTTACCGTCTTTTGTCAGTTCTATTTCCTCGCCTTTTCCTCTCAGTTCATAATGGTCATTCTTGTACCATATTCCTGATGCAGGTTTTTGTCCCTGAAGCTCAATGGTTTCATTGTTGAATACTACAGTAGCCGTATTTTTGGTATTGTTGAAAGTCATATCCAGGGTTTTCCCGTTCTTGTCTTTCGAAGTACTTTTTACAATTTCATCCTGAGTACCTGAAACAGCTGCTGAATCAGATGGCTTGGATACAACACTGTCTACAGAAGCGGGAGTGGAATCTGTTGTTGTCTTTTCTTTATTACATGAGGTTAAAAATAATGCTGAGAATGCTGCTGCAATAAAAATGTGTTTTTTCATAAATATATATTTAAGGTTGTCTGTTGATATGCAAAATAAGTGCCTTAAAAAAGAGGCGGAAAAAATCGCAAGATTTTTTCCGCCTTTAAACCCAAAATTAAATAAACTATGAAAAAAACTACTTGGGTTCTAAAATACTGATAGGAATAATACACTCTTCAAGTGAAATTCCACCATGCTGGTAAGTTTCTTTATAGTAATTAACAAAATGATTGTAATTTTTAGGATACGCCAGGAATATATTGTTTTTAGCAAAAATATATTTCGAACTTAAATTTCCTTTGGGCAGGAAAAGTTTTTCCGGATTGGTAATAGCCCATACATCACTGTCATCATACGTTAAGCTTTTGCCTGTTTTATATCTGATATTCGTAGAAGTTTCTCTGTCTCCTACCACTTTACTTGGCTTTTTAACATATACAGTACCGTGATCTGTTGTGATCACCAGTTTATATCCGTTTTCTGCAGCTGCCTTAATGATCTTCAATAAAGAAGAGTTTTCAAACCAGTTGAAGGTAAGGGAACGGAAAGTCTTATCATCACGAATCAGCTGGTCTACAATATGATTGTCTGTTTTTGCATGCGACAGGATATCAATAAAGTTGTACACAATAACCAGCAGGTCATTATTTTTATGCTGGTTGAAATCGTCATAGATCTTTCTTTCAAAATCAGCGTTCAGTACTTTAAGATACTTCATAGACTTTGAACCAAGACCGATTCTCTTCATCTGATCTTCCAGGAAGTCACGCTCAAACTCATTTTTATTTCCTTCTTCGTTATCATTAAACCATTTATCAGGGAAGCGTTTTTCTATCTCAGACGGCATTAATCCTGCAAAGAAAGAATTCCTTGCATATTGTGTTGCTGTCGGAAGAATACTATAATAATAATCTTCCGATATTTTATTGTAGTATTTTGTAAATAAAGGTTCGATTACTTTCCACTGATCATACCGAAGATTATCCACCATCAGTAAAAGAACTTTCTCTTTTTCCACTTCAGGCTTCACTTTTTCCTTGAAAAGCGTGTGGCTCATCATCGGTTTGTCTGAATCTGTAAGCCAGTTTTCATAATTTTTCTCAATGAATTTGGCAAACTGAATATTGGCTTCTTCCTTCTGAGACTGCAGAAGATCGGCAAATTCATTGTCTGCTACCTTATCAAATTTGATTTCCCAGCTAAGAATCTTTTTATAATACTCAGCCCATTCCTGATACGTTCTCAAATAAGAAAGTTCCATGGAAAGGTTTCTGAATTCCTGCTGGTATTGTAAAATTGTTTTTTGTTCCACAAGATTATCCTGCTGAAGGTTTTTCTTTAAAGACAGTAATATCTGATTGGGATTTACAGGCTTTAATATATAATCGGCAATCTGGGAACCGATCGCTTCTTCCATAATGTGTTCTTCTTCGCTTTTGGTTACCATGACGATTTTTAAGGCATTATCTTTTTCCTTAATCATAGGAATTGCCTCCAGACCGGAAATACCCGGCATATTTTCATCAATTAGCGTTAAAGCAAATTTCTCTGAATCCATAAGTTCCAAAGCCTCATTTACATTGTTAACAGGCGTTACCTGATAACCTTTCTTTTCTAAAAATACGATATGAGGTTTAAGTAAATCTATTTCATCATCTATCCATAATATCTTTTCTGACATAATTTATTTTTTACATGGTTATTGTATCAAAATGTTGACCAAATCCTTTTAAAATCTCACAAATTCGAAAGATTAAAAGTTAAATATAAGTTAAATGAAAATAGCGTAGAATAATTCACATTTTCACTTCATTTAATCAGTAGTTTTTATATACTCCAAAGCCTTTTCCAGCACTTCGTCTTTTCCCTTTTTTATCCCTTCAATACTTGGTTTTACCAGAATATCGGGAATAATTCCTATTCTTTGGGTTTCCCTGCCATCAGGATAATAAGCACCAAGGCCTGTAAACCGTGTTTCGAGATCAGCAATTTTAAACATAATGACATCTCCGTTGGCTCCTGAAGTATTACTCCCGATAATTTTAGCTTTCGGATGCTGTTTGAACATCATTGTCGTGGTTTCTGCCTGGCTTTGTGTATTCTCATCTACTAAAACGATGACATTTCCTTTATAGTATTCAGGATTTTTCCTGCCGGTGACATTTTTTCTGCTGTAGAATTTGCCGGGATAGCTGGTATCAGGAAAAGTAAACTGATAATAGATTAACGGGTTGGGAAGAAGAAGAAAGCTTAAGGGTACAATCGTTTGTTTTGGATAATTTCTGAGATCAAAGATAATGGATTTTGTGGATTTTAAACTGCTGTACATTTCATCAAGATCATCCTTTTCTATCATCCCCATATTAACATATCCGGTTGTCTTTTCATCATCCATCAATTTCCACTTTTTTACAACAGGTTTCTTTTCATGAATAATATTCTTACTAAGATATGTTCTGGTTTTTATTTCTATATTTTGTCCTTCTCTTTCAATCTTTAAAGAAACAGAATCATTGTTAGTGAAAAGCAGCTTTTCTTTTATTTTGCTGACCTTGCCCCATGAATTGGAGGCAGGTACATACTTTCCCAAACTGTTGATCATCTGTGGAATAGTTTTTCCTTCAATATCATAAATAACATCTCCGGTATGCAGTGGGCCTTGATGTTCAGGCCGTGTGTCATTAACTTTTGTAATCACTAGTTTTCCTTCAGCATAAATATATTCTACAGGAACTTTTCGTTGACCATACAGATGAAGCTGAATCTCCTTTGAAGAAAGATAAGCGTGTGAATCATCCGTTTTAGCCACTAGTTCTGCTAATGTTAAGTGAAAATTTTCATCATTATCAACCAATAGAAATTTGGGAATCATTTCTGTAAGTACATCATTCCAGTTCTGATCGGTTTCATATTTATAAGGAAAGAAATATTCCACGTAATTCCAGTATCTGAACAACTCCAGTAAACTAATGGCTGTGGAAGTGAATTGAGAACCATAGGATTTTTCATTCCTGAAATATATTTTTCTTCCCCCTTTTCCCACATAGTGATTGTCTCCAAGATTTCTGTTTTTTTCGATGTAACGAAGCTTTTGAGATACATCATCAGAGAAAATTTGTGAATTGTCCATCCAGCGTAGATCAAAATTTTTAAGGAAATACACCTTCTGATCTTTAACTGAACATTCTTTGCATGGCGGAACTTCTCCCAGGCTCTCAATCCATTCAGAATAAAAATTATTGAGAGACTGCTTATCATTAATATTTTCAAGTTCATTGATTTTTTGAAAAAGCTGCTTATCCCAGTTAAGATTTCCTTTTGCCACACGGGGATGGTAATATTTTAAAAATCCCCAAATCCTGCAAAGAGATTCCAGCTTTTGGGTCTCAGTGATCATTTGTGCGGAAAAGTTCAAACTTAAAAGTAAAAAGAGGAAAAGCGGGAAGCGTCTCATTAAAGGTTGCCGTGTTTTCTCTCAAAGATAATCCTTTAATATAACAGACGCAAAAGGTTTTCAAAAAATCTCGAATTGATAATAAATAGATATTTAGGAATTTCTGAAGTTGATATGAAGATGTTTTTGATGAAAAATATTTGGTGTATAATCATGTTATCCCAAAATCTTAATAGTAATTTAATAAAAGGCTAAATTTTAAAATGCCTAACTTTGTTTACTAATACTGAAGTTTCAATGCAGAATAAGCTAAAAATCATCAACGATCCTGTTCACGGGTTTATCAAAATTCCACACGAAATTTTATTTGATATCATTGAGCATCCTTACTTTCAGAGATTGAGAAGAATCGGGCAGACCGGACTTCTGAACCTGATATTTCCCGGTGCTACCCATACAAGATTTCATCATGCTCTTGGAGCGATGCATTTGATGTTTACAGCTTTAGAAACATTGAAGCAGAAAGGAGTGAAAATTTCTGAGGAAGAAGAAAAAGGGGCGATGCTGGCCATTTTGATGCATGATATTGGTCATGGTCCGTTTTCACACGCATTGGAAAGTATGCTGATGGATGACTGGCATCATGAAAATCTTTCTTTGCTGCTGATGAATAAGCTTAATGAGGAATTTGAAGGCCAACTATCCATGGCTATTGAAATGTTTCAGGGGAAGTATCACAGAAAGTTTTTTAATCAGCTGATCTCTTCCCAACTGGATGTTGACCGTTTGGATTATCTTAAAAGAGACAGTTTTTTTACAGGTGTTTCCGAAGGAAATATTAATACCCAGAGAATTATCTCTATGATGAATGTCTGCGAAGAAGGCGAACTGGTGATTGATGCAAAAGGAATTTATTCCATTGAAAATTTCCTTACTGCCAGAATGTTTATGTATTGGCAGGTGTATTATCATAAAACTTCAGCCTTGGCAGAGTTTCTTTTGGTTAAAATCCTTGAAAGGGCAAAATATCTGATTTCCCAGGGGGTAGAACTTCCGGCAACAGACAATCTGAAATATTTTTTATACCGTGAAAAGAGCGGTGCCACAGATGAAGATATAGAAAGATTTACTCAGCTTGATGATAATGATGTAATTCAGGCCATGAAAGAATGGCAGAATTCAGAAGATTTTGTATTGTCATACTGGTGTAAATGTGTAATTCAGAGAAATTTGCCTAAAACAATTATTTCATCACATCCTTTTGGCCAGGAAATAATTGAGGAAAAAATAAAAAAGAGTAACGAACTTTTCGGAATCGATAATGGTGATGAATTGGTTCATGAAATTAAAAGAAAATTATTGCCTTATCATGCAGAGAAACAGCCCATTTATTTACTGCATAAAAATGGAAAAAGAACAAGGCTGCATGAGTCGGAAGATCAGCTTTTATCAGGATTAATCGTAAATAAGACGACCCGCTATATCCTTATGTTTCCAAGAGATATCTCAAGACTGGACTCTTAAAGAATATTAAAATTTACGATCTGAAACTAAAACATGTTTGCAAATTATAGAATTTCTTATCTTTGCAGAATATGGAATTTACAGCTTCGCAAATTGCAAGTTTTATTGACGGAAAAATAATAGGTGACGAGAATGCACTTATTACGGGAGTTTCACCAATTGAAAATGGGGAATCGGGACATCTTTCTTTTATAGCACAAGATCGGTTTTCTCATTTTTTGGATAGCTCAAAATGCTCTGTTATCATCGTTTCGGAAAAACTTCTGGAGAAAAATCATTATAACCCTACCTTAATCGTTGTAAAAGATGCCTATCTTTCTTTTCAGATTCTGATGAATTTATATCAGGAAATGCAGGGAAGAAAAGAAGGTATTGAGAACGGTTCATCTATTCATGATACCGCTATCATAGGAGATAAAGCGTATATCGGGGCATTTACTTATGTTTCCGAGAAAGCTAAGATCGGGGAAGGATCACAGATCTATCCACATGTATATATAGGGAAAGGAGTGAAAATTGGTAAAAACTGTAAGATAGACAGTGGTGCCAGAATTTACGACTACTGTATTATTGGAGATAACTGTGTGATTCATTCCAACACGGTAATCGGAGGAGACGGTTTTGGTTTCCAGCCAACGGCTGAAGGCTTCAAGAAAATTCCGCAGCTTGGAAATGTAATCATTGAAGACGATGTAGAAATTGGTTCAAACTGTAGTATCGACAGAGCTACAATAGGCTCTACAATAATAGGAAAAGGGACCAAGATTGATAATCTGATTCAGATTGCCCACAACGTGAAAATTGGTCAGAACAACGTAATTGCTGCACAGGCAGGAATTGCAGGTTCCACCACTATCGGAGACTGGAATCAGATTGGTGGCCAGGTAGGTGTCGTAGGACATATCAAAATAGGAAACCAGGTGAAAATTCAGGCTCAGAGTGGCGTGAATTCCAGTGTTAATGACAGAGAAACTTTGTACGGTTCACCTGCAATCAGTTACAATGACTATTTAAGGAGTTATGTTCATTTCAGGAACTTGCCTGGAATTGTAAATAGAATAAATAATCTTGAGAATAACTCAAAAGATAATACTAATGAGTGATATGCAAAAAACACTTCAGCAAGAGGTAACTCTTTCTGGAATTGGCCTTCATACAGGTAAAGAAGTAAAACTTACCATTAAACCTGCTAAAGAAAATACAGGTTTTGTATTTGTAAGAACAGACTTGGAGGGACATCCTCAGGTAGAAGCTGATGTAAATTATGTGGTAGCAACCGAAAGAGGAACTACATTAGAAAAATTAGGGGTAAAAATTACCACTTGCGAACATCTTCTGGCAGCCCTTGTTGGCTGTGATATTGATAACGCAATTTTAGAAATGGATGCCTCTGAACCACCAATTTTGGATGGATCCTCAAAATACTTTGTGGAAGCTATCGAAAGTGTGGGAGTAGCAGAACAAGCCATTGCAAGAGAATATCTTGTTGTAAAAGAGGTTCTTACCTACAGTGATCCGGCTACTGGTTCGGAAATCACCATCATTCCTTCGGATACTTACGAGGTAACTACTATGGTAGATTTTGGGACTAAAGTATTAGGTACTCAGAATGCTACTCTTAAAAATATTTCAGAATTTAAAGACGAAATCTCATCAGCAAGAACATTCAGCTTCCTGCATGAATTGGAAATGCTTTTAGATCATGGTTTGATCAAAGGTGGAGATATTTCCAATGCCATTGTATATGTAGATAAAGATCTTACTCCTGAAACTACAGAAAAATTAAAGAAAGCCTTTGGGAAAGATAATGTATCGATAAGACCCAACGGTATTCTTGACAATCTTAACTTAAACTATCCTAACGAAGCGGCGAGACACAAATTACTGGATGTAATCGGTGACCTTGCTTTGGCAGGAGTAAAAATAAAAGGTAAAGTTATTGCTAACAAACCGGGACACTTTGTGAATACTCAGTTTGCGAAAAAACTAAACCGCCAGTGGAAATTGCAGAAAAAGAAAAACGTTCCGGATTTTGACCTGACAAAAGAACCAGTATTCGATATCAACGGAATTATGAAGCTTATGCCTCACAGACCTCCGTTCTTATTGATCGATAAAGTTCTTGAACTTTCAGACTCTCACGTAGTAGGTTTGAAAAACGTAACCATGAACGAACCTTTCTTCGTGGGACACTTCCCTAAAGAACCTGTAATGCCTGGAGTTCTTCAGGTAGAAGCATTGGCACAGACAGGAGGAATTCTTGTATTGGCCAGCGTTCCGGATCCTGAAAACTATTCTACTTATTTCATCAAAATTGATAAGGTGAAATTCAAGAGAAAAGTAATTCCGGGAGATACACTTATATTCAAAATTGAATTGATAGAGCCTATCAGAAGAGGAATTGTTCATATGCAGGGGTATGGATATGTTGGAGATACTGTAGCAGTAGAAGCAGAGCTTATGGCTCAAGTTGCAAAAAATAAAGTTGATTAAATGATTCATCAATTAGCAGCCGTAGATAAACGTGCGAAAATCAGCAAAAATGTAATCGTAGAACCTTTCACTACCATTGCAGGGGATGTAGAAATTGGAGAAGGAACATGGATTGGTCCTAATGTAACCATTATGGATGGCGCAAGAATAGGAAAAAACTGTAGGATTTTTCCGGGTACTGTAATCTCTGCAATTCCTCAGGATCTGAAATTTGATGGTGAAGATACCCAGGTAATTATCGGTGATGATACAACAATCAGAGAATGTGTTACCGTAAACAGAGGGACAAAGGCTTTGGGATATACTAAAATAGGAGCGAACTGCCTTATTATGGCTACCTCGCATATTGCCCATGATTGTGTTATCGGAGATCACGTTATCATTGTAAACGGTTGTGGTATTGCAGGACATGTGGAGATTGGAGATTATACTGTAATGGGAGGTTTATCAGCAGTTCACCAATTCGGTAAAATCGGAAAACATGTCATGATTTCCGGAGGTACTCTGGTAAGAAAAGATATTCCGCCTTACGTAAAAGTTGCAAGAGAGCCTATGTCTTATGCCGGTATCAATTCTGTGGGTTTAAGAAGAAGAGGATTTACCAATGAGAAAATCTTTGAAATCCAGAAAATCTACAGAGCCATCTTCCAGATGAAGATGAACGTTTCACAGGCTATTTCCCATATTGAAAAAGAAATGCTTCCAACGGCTGAGAGAGATGAGATCTTACAGTTTATTCAAAACTCACCAAGAGGTATCGTAAAAGGATACGGAACCGGTAAAGAGAGTAACTGATGAAAAAATTGTCTTTCCTTTTTGTACTGGCGATTTCCCATTTTTATCTGTCCCAGAACCAGAGAATAACAGGTATGGAGTTCTATTACGGCTTCTCGGACTATAAAAAAGACAGCCTTGCTAAACCCAGTGTTTATGCAGAAGTAAAAAGTCAGAATGAAGATTACATCAAAATATCTCCATTCAGATATACAGATACGGATAAAAAAGCAAAGAAGGAGAATAGAGCATGGCTGATGAAATATCAGGATAATCTGTATTTTAGTATGACCTATGCAGCGTATATCTATTCTTTTGATACATTTGCAAGAGTCAATGTAATTGGGAAGAAATATTTTCTGGTCTATCTTGATGAAGTAAAAGATAAAAAAGCAATTTCATACAATAATCCTTATGGAGGAGGTTTGCTGGGAGGTGCTTTAAATGCAGGGCTGACTCCTAAGTTTGCATGGAAGGATAAAAAAGGAAATTCTTACAAGGTTCTTTTGATTGATATTGAAAAATCAAATAATACCTCTGATAAAAGAGATGTCAGCTTCGGATTGGTAGTAGATACAAAACTTATTGTGAAGCTCACAGATAATGATCCTGAAGTCATTTCAAAACTAAAGACCAATCAGTATTACTTAGAGGATATAATTGATTTGGTGAACAAAGAGAATAATAAATAAAAGAATATAATATATTAATGGCAACAAGTAACGATATCAGAAAAGGGCTATGCATCGAATATAGCAATGATATTTATAAAGTAATCGAGTTCCTCCACGTAAAACCGGGAAAAGGACCTGCTTTCGTAAGAACAAAATTAAAGTCAGTGACGAACGGTAAAGTAATTGATAATACTTTCTCTGCAGGACACAAAATTGATGAAGTAAAAGTAATCACCAGAAAATTCCAGTATCTGTATGATGATGAGAACGGATTCCACTTCATGAACAATGATGATTTCTCTCAGTTATACATCAACAAAGAAATGATTGAGAACTCTCAGTTTATGAAAGCGGGTGAAGAAGTGACTATCATTTTGAAAGAAGCTGATGAAACTCCACTTTCTGCTGAACTTCCACAATCCGTATACCTTGATGTTATCGAAGCTGATCCGGGTGTAAAAGGAAATACAGCAACCAATGCTCTTAAAAACGCAATCGTTGAAACAGGAGCAAGAGTAATGGTTCCTTTGTTCATTGAACCGGGAGACAGAATTAAAGTAAGCACTGAAGACGGCAGCTACTTAGAAAGAGTAAAAGAATAAATAAAATTTACATAAATTCGGTTTGCATCAGCACTCCGAATTTTGTTTTATAAGAAAATCTATTGTTATGAGATTCCATTCTCCGCAAAAGCTTAAAACCATTGCAGATTTAATAGGCTCTGCATTTGTAGGCCCTGAAGATTTCGAAGTATTGGGCACCAATGAAATTCACATGGTAAAACCAGGTGATATTGTTTTTGTGAATCACCCTAAATATTACGACAAAGCATTAAACTCTGCAGCTACTATTATTTTAATTGATAAAGAAGTAGATTGCCCGGAAGGCAAAGCGCTTTTGGTTTCTGATGATCCTTTCAGAGACTTTAATAAAATCAATACCCATTTTACCAGAATCTATAATTTCACGGAAGAATTACACGATGTTGAAATAGGAGAGGGAACAAAAATCCATTCTTCGGCAGTAATCGGGAACAACGTGAAAATCGGGAAAAATACCTTAATCTTTCCTAATGTTGTCATTGGTGACCGTACGGAAATCGGAGATAACGTAATTATTCAGTCCAACACCGTTTTAGGAGGTGATGCATTTTATTACAGAAAATTAAACGGAAATTTTGACCGTCTGATTTCTGTTGGAAATGTTGTTATTGAAAACAATGTGGAGATTGGAAACGGCTGTACCATTGACAGAGGAGTTACAGACTCTACCATCATTGGGGAAGGCTCCGTTTTGGATAACCAGATTCAGATCGGACATGATACCGTTATCGGAAAAAAATGTCTGATTGCTTCTCAGGTTGGAATTGCAGGATGCTGTATCATCGGTGATGAAGTGACATTATGGGGACAGGTAGGAATCGCTTCTGGAAACAAAATTGAGTCGGGATCTGTACTTTTGGGAAAAACCGGCGTCAACAGAGATCTTGAAAAAGGAACCTATATCGGGATGTTTGCAGAAGATTTTAAAACTTATCTGAAAAAAGAAGTAAAACTGAGAAATCTCAAATAAACAATTCCAAAGGTTTTATCCAAAATCAAAGAAATTTGAGTAAATTTGTGAGCATTAATAAAATAATAAATAAATTAAAACAACAATAAAATGTCAATTTTAGTAAACAAAGATTCTAAAGTAATTGTACAAGGATTTACAGGGAACGAAGGAACTTTCCACGCTGGTCAGATGATTGAATACGGAACAAACGTAGTAGGTGGTGTTACTCCGGGAAAAGGAGGTAGCGAGCACTTAGGAAAACCGGTATTTAATACAGTAGCTGACGCTGTTGAAAAAGCAGGAGCAAACGTAAGTATCATTTTCGTACCACCGGCATTCGCAGCAGACGCTATCATGGAAGCTGCTGAAGCAGGAATCAAAGTAATTGTATGTATTACTGAAGGTATTCCTGTAGCTGATATGGTAAAAGTAAAATCTTACATCGCTGACAGAGACTGCAGATTAATCGGACCAAACTGCCCTGGAATCATTACTTCTGAAGAAGCTAAAATTGGTATTATGCCAGGTTTCGTTTTCAAAAAAGGAAAAGTAGGTATCGTTTCAAAATCAGGAACGCTTACTTATGAAGCTGCTGACCAGGTAGTAAGAGCAGGTTACGGTATCTCTACTGCAATCGGAATCGGTGGTGACCCAATCATCGGAACAACTACAAGAGAAGCATTAGAGCTATTCATCAACGATCCTGAAACTGAAGCTGTTGTAATGATCGGTGAAATCGGTGGAGGTCTTGAAGCTGAAGCTGCAAGATGGTACAAAGCTAGCGGATCTACTAAACCGGTTGTAGGTTTCATCGCAGGACAGACTGCTCCAAAAGGAAGAACAATGGGACACGCAGGTGCTATCGTAGGTGGTGCTGAAGATACAGCTCAGGCTAAAATGGAAATCATGAGAGAAAACGGTATCAACGTTGTTGATTCTCCTGCTGATATTGGTGCTACTGTAGCTAAAATTCTAGGATAATATAAAACCAAACATATGAAAAAACTTTTATTAGCCTCAGCTTTAATGCTTTCTGCTTTATCATTTGCACAAGTGCAGTGGAAAAGTACAAGATTTGGAGTGACAGGAGGTTTAAACTACTCCAGAGTATCTAACGCCCATAATCCTTCAGGCCCAAGATATACTTTCCAGGCTGGAGCTTTGGCATTGATTCCCGTAGGAAAGGCAAACCAATTCTTTATTCAACCTGAAGTTCTGTATTATGGTGCAGGAGAAACAGGAAAAGATAAAGATGCTAAAGGGGTAAGTGGTTATGACGCATTATATGCTAATAACTACCTGAGTGTACCTCTTTATTTTAAAGGATATTTTTCTGAAGCAGAATCAGAATTCTTTGGATTGATAGGACCTAGATTTAACTTCTTGCTGAGCCAGAACGTTAAAGACGCTCCAGTAAGCAGACCTTATTATGATCCCGATGTTACTGATCCTAACCAGCCGGCAGGCGTAAACGGTAAGGCCAACAGTTTTAACTGGGGACTTGGTCTGGGCGTAGGATATAGCTACAAAAGACAACTTGAAGTAGCGGTAAAATATGACTTAGGTCTAAGCGATACTTATCCTGGTCTTGCTAAAGAAACCAAAGGTACTGATAAGAAAAAATCAGAACAGGTAATTGCACTTACTTTAAGCTATATATTCAAATAGAATATTTCAGAATATAAAAAATCCCGGAAACGCAGCTTCCGGGATTTTTTTTTTTATCTGTTGGCAAATCAATCAGCGTTTTCAGCTTTTCCGTTATTTAGCCATTACCCTTTAATCCACTTCCAAAGCTCTTTTAACGTAGCTTTATTTCCATACATTAAAATTCCTACACGATAGATTTTTCCGGCAAGGAAGATCATGAAAATAGTAGTTACCAGCAATAATGTAATAGACAATGCAATCTGCCATGCAGGAACTCCAAACGGAATTCGGGCAATCATAGCAACCGGTGAAGTAAACGGGATGATGGATAGCCAGAAGCCTAAAGGACCTTCCGGATTGTTCATCAATGTGAAGCTTCCATACATTCCTAATGTCAGCGGTAAAATAGCAAATAAAGTAAACTGCTGGGTTTCTGTTTCGTTATCCACTGCAGAACCAATAGCTGCATAAATAGAACTATAGAAGATATACCCTAAAAGGAAAAATACGATGAATACAAAAATGATGAGCGGGAAGTTCAACTCCAGTAAACTGTGAGAAATCTGGGTAGCAAGCTGTCCCATATCCAGTTTACTTGCCATCTCCTCATTTCCCCCCGGAATATTCTTTTGAAGAGGAGAGAACCCTGTATTGAGTACCAATGCACCAATAACAGACATGGTAATCCAGATCAGAAACTGGGTCAGTGCAACCATGGTTACTCCCAGAATTTTACCCATCATCAGTTCAAAAGGTTTTACAGAAGAAATAATGATCTCCACAACACGGTTATTTTTTTCTTCAAGTACACTTCTCATCACCCTTACTCCGTAAATAATGATGAACATAAAAGTAACATACATCAGTACCATGCTCAATCCGGATTTCACCCCGAAAACAAGATCCGAGTCCTCTTTATTATTATCCGTAACGTTGATGGTTTTTAAGGTAAAGTTTTTATCAAGATCATTTAATTGAGTTTCCTGAATACCCAGCTGCTTGATCTTTTCTTTTCGGACAACATTGCTGATATCAGATACAATTCTCTGTTTTGTGTCAAACCCGATTTTACTGTTGATAATTAGTCTGGTTTCCTTTTCAAGCTCATCAAAATTCTGGTTTTTCAGCTGCGGAAGAATCAGGATGCCATCGAGAGATTCATTCCCTTTTAGATTGTTAATCTTGGACTTTTCATCCGCTGCAGAAACAAAAACATAGCTTAATTTATCATTTGATTGAAGCTGATTGGTAAACAAGCCGCTCTTATCAACCACTTCTATGATACTATGTGATTCATTCGCCTTAAACATTAGCCCTACCACTGCTCCGAAAGCAATAATCAGGACAGGGGCAAGCAGAGTCAATATGATAAAGGATTTTTTCTTAACCTGGGTAAGAAACTCTCTCTTGGTAATTAAAAAAATATTATTCATAAAATTAAGAATGGTTACTTACAGCATTAATAAAAACTTCATTCATACTTGGTATTCTTTCGTCGAATGATCTCACTTTACCTACCTGTACAAGATCAAGAAGAACATTATTCTGGCTCTGCTCATTTTTCAGGTCAAAAGAAACAAGATTATTTTCATTGGATAAATTGAAGATCTCATATTTATTTCTGAAATTTTCAAAGTGATCATTGCTTACTTCAGAAAGCGTAATCCCAAAAATATTTTTCTTAAATTTTTCTCTTACATCAAAAACTCTTCCGTCAATAATCTTCTTTGAATTGTTGATCAACGCAACATAATCACACATTTCCTCCACACTTTCCATTCTGTGGGTAGAAAGAATGATGGTCGTTCCGTTATTTTTAAGGTCAATGATCTGATCTTTAATTAAGTTGGCATTCACCGGATCAAAACCTGAAAACGGCTCATCAAGAATTAAAAGATGAGGCCTGTGAAGAACAGTAACTACAAACTGGATTTTTTGAGCCATTCCTTTAGAAAGTTCAGAAAGCTTTTTCTTCCACCATTGGTCGATGTTCAGCTTTTCAAACCATTTTTTGGCTTCATTCAAGGCATCACTTTTTTTCATGCCTTTCAGTTCCCCGAAATAGAGAATCTGGTCACCAACCGTCATGTTTTTGTACAGTCCTCTTTCTTCAGGCATATAGCCAATATCTTTAATATGACCTGGATTAAGCTTTTGGCCATTGATATGGATTTCTCCGGAATCTGCCTGAGTAATTTGGTTAATGATACGGATAAAAGAAGTCTTTCCGGCTCCGTTAGGACCTAAAAGGCCATAAATACTGCCTTTCGGGACATGGATGCTGAAATCATCCAGGGCGACCTTTTTTCCGGCATTATAGGTCTTTTTAATATGTTCAGCTTTTAGCATTAAATTGTTCTTTTTTACTATTAGTATGAAAAAGTCCCGAAAGTTACGGAAATATTAAAACAGAATTAATGTAAAAAGAAAAAATCCTGATGATTATCAGGATTTTAATTTATTGTTTCACGATTTGAGTAACTTTCTGTGTGTTGTCACTTAAAATATATCGGATCATATATTTTCCGGGCTTTAATTTTTCAATATTAATCTCTCCGGAATTCATATTCACCGTATAATTAGCGACCTGCATACCCAAAATTGAATAAAAAGTCACGCTTTTGATTCTTAAAGAAGAATCTTTTGCCTTAATGATAAGGAAATCCTTTGCAGGATTTGGATAGGCAAGCAATACGCCGTCATCCGCCTTTTGAGTGGTGGAACCCGGCTCTCTAAGCTGAGCTTTGAAATTGTTGGAAAAACCAACAAAAGTGCCTACAAATAGAAATAAAAGTAAAAGTTTTTTCATCAAATTTATAATTTCTCGAATATATATAACAAATGTAATACATTCTGCAATTTCGTACAATAGTTTTTTGCAGAACTTATATTAAATTTGTAGAAACTTATTCAAAAAGTATTCCAAAATGATACATTCAAGAAATAGAAGACTTAGAGTTAATGAATCTATCAGAAGTCTGGTAAGAGAAAATGTGCTTACAACTGATGATTTTGTAATGCCGATCTTCGTAATGGAGGGCGAAAACAAGCAGGAGGCAATACCGTCTATGCCGGGAATTTTCAGGCGCAGTATAGATTTAACGGTGAAGGAATGTAAGGAATTATTTTCTTTGGGGGTAAAAGCTGTCAATTTGTATATGAAAGTGTCAGAACATCTGAAAGACAATACAGGAAAAGAAGCCTGGAACAAAGACGGATTGATGCAGAATACGATCAAAGCCATTAAAGATGCCGTTCCGGGAATGATTGTGATGCCCGATGTAGCTTTAGATCCTTATTCAATCTACGGACACGATGGAATTATTGAAAACGGAAAAGTTGTAAATGATGCTACCAATGATGCACTGGCAAGAATGTCGGTATCTCATGCAGAAGCAGGAGCTGATCTTGTAGCACCAAGTGATATGATGGATGGCAGAGTAATGGTCATTCGTGAAGCTTTGGAAGAAAGCGGATTTACAGATGTAGGAATTGTAAGTTATGCTGCCAAATATGCAAGTTCTTTCTACGGCCCTTTCAGAAGTGCTTTAGACAGTGCTCCGAAAGATGATATGGAAATTCCGAAAGATAAAAAAACATATCAGATGGATTTCCACAACTCACGCGAAGCCCTGAATGAGGTATTTAAAGATATAGATGAAGGAGCTGATGTAATTATGATTAAACCAGGACTTCCGTACCTGGATATCGTTTCCAAAGTACGTGAAGCCATCGATCTTCCGATTGCAGTATACAATGTAAGTGGAGAATATGCCATGGTAAAAGCAGCGGCTCAAAACGGCTGGCTGGATAACGACAAAACAATCATTGAAAGTTTGACTTGTTTTAAAAGAGCTGGTGCAGATATGATCTTTACTTATTTTGCAAAAGAAGCAGCTATTCTTTTAAATAAATAATGATTAAATTCATTCCAATAAAAAAGAGACTACTCAATCGGTAGTTTCTTTTTATTTCTAATGAGGTGATGATAATTTTTTACAACCATCCTTTTTTTCCATAGACATACGTATCATCGAATTGTTTATCGCTCATAAAAAGATATAAAATACCTTCGATAAAAGGAATAACAGAGGCAGCACCAAAAGTAACGATATTCAGAAGCAGCTGAATAATTCCCTCCTTCGTATATCCAAGATAAAATTTATTTAAAGCCAGCCATCCCACAAGAATTCCCAATATAGCAGCAGGGATTTTCTTTTCTGAACGGTAGGGAACATTGCTTTGCTGGTTTTGCACATTTTCTGTTTTTGTATAACCGTAATTTTCCATTTCTTACTATTTATAATTGATTGATGTTTTACGATAAGTAGATTAAAGTAGTGAAAAGTTACAATAGGTTGTAAATGAATAAGTTTGCGTTTAACGTAAACAAGTTGATATTAACCTATAAGTGAAGTTTATATTTTTGATATATTTGCCCTATGATTTTACGAGGAGAAAACTTAATCAAGGAATACGGTCCTAAAAAAGTTGTAAAAGGCGTTTCTGTACAGGTTCAACAGGGAGAAATTGTTGGTTTGCTGGGTCCGAACGGAGCAGGGAAAACCACATCGTTTTATATGATTGTAGGGTTGGTTAAGCCCACTTTAGGAAAAATTTTTCTGGATAAGCAGGAGATTACTACCGATGCTATGTACCGAAGAGCCCAGAAGGGAATCGGGTATCTGGCTCAGGAAGCTTCGGTTTTCAGAAAACTATCTGTAGAGGAAAATATCATGGGCGTATTACAGCTGACCAAGCTTTCAAAACGTGAACAGCAGATCAAATGTGATGAACTGATTGAAGAGTTTTCTTTACAGCACGTTCGTAAAAACAGAGGTGATCTTCTTTCCGGGGGAGAAAGACGTAGAACCGAGATTGCACGCTGTCTTGCCACAAGCCCGAACTTCATTCTTCTGGATGAGCCTTTCGCAGGGGTAGACCCGATTGCCGTAGAAGATATTCAGAAAATCGTAAGAAGTCTTGTTGATAAAAATATCGGAATTCTGATTACCGACCACAACGTACAGCAAACCCTGGCGATTACCAATAAAACCTATATTATGTTTGAAGGAAAGATCCTTAAAGAAGGACTTCCGGAAGATCTTGCCAATGATCCACAGGTAAGAGAAGCCTATCTGGGTGAAAACTTCGTGTATCAGAGTATTTTAGATAAGCCTAAAAAGAAGAAATATGCTTACAATATCTGGGCTGGTAATTTTGATTCCAAAGCACAGCTGCAGGCATTTGTCAATGAAAATTTCAGTCAGTTTGATGATCTGAGACGGATGTACGGTTTTGAAGATATCAGTTTTTCTTCACTAGGAAACCCTGAAATTAAGCATATCTTTGATGAAGTTATAGATAAGAATGCCAACAACTCATTTATTTTCCAGAAGAAGGAAATCAATTCCCATTATTCTTTAGAACAGGCAGAAGCAGAGTCTAAAGAAGCCAGCAGAAAAGAACTGCACTACCTTACAACTTATGTATTTGAAGGATAAAATATAAGCATTCACTTGCTGAACATGATAATAAAACGTACCTTTTTCTTTTGAAAGCGGTACGTTTTTCATTTAAAATGATTTCTATGGCTAAACCTTTTAACAGAACTGTCACCTTATTCGGAATCTATAAACAGCTTGTCCCGTTCATCAGACCTTACAGACCTATGATTTACGGAACCTTGTTTCTTACTTTTCTGGGTGCTCTGGCAGCACAGGTGAACCCGATTGTTCTGAAATACACGGTGGATGAAGTCACTAAACTTACGCATCTTCCGCATCCGATGTCGGAGGGAATTCATATTCTCATTATTATTTCCATTATTTTACTGGGGAAAGAATTGTTGAACATCTTTATCAACTTCGGACAGAAATTTTATGGCGAAAAAATAAGGATCAATGTGAGCTCCGTGCTGGCACAATCAGCCATTGATAAGATTTTGACCTACAGAGTTGCTTATTTTAATGATGAAAACCATGAGTCCGGAAAATTACAGATCAGAATAGACCGCGGAATAGAAAGTCTGACAAGATTGGTTCAGAACTTTTTTATTGATATCCTTCCTCTTTTTTCCAATGCCATTATTGCACTCATCATTATGTATATGCAGAATGTGTATGTAGGGCTCGTTTCTACCATCATTGTTCCGATTTATTTCTACATTAGTTCTCTGCAGGCCAAAAAACTGGGTGGAGTGAGACGCCAGCTTAGAAATCAGAGAGAAAAAAAGACCTCCGGACTTTTGAACCTGATCAATTCTATTATGGTCATTAAAAGTTTTGTCCGGGAAAAATTTGAAGGGAAAAAACAATATGACCTTCAGATGGAGCTGATGGAAAGCCAGATGATCACAAGAAGAACCAATTTTATTTATGATGGTTTAAAAACTTTTATTGAGCAGTTCGGTGTTGTTTTGATTATCCTTTTAACCGTTTATCTTGTACTTGACCAGCAAATGACCATTGGAGCAATTATGCTTCATATTATGCTTTTCAACAATGTTTCGGCACCGATCCGGCAGCTTCACAGGATTTATGATGATATGAACGATGCCATGATCTATGCCGAAGGATATTTCGATATTTTAAATGCAGATAGTGAGACAGAATCAAACGGTACTTTTGTAGAAAAAGAAATCAAAGGAACTTTTGAATTGAAGAATGTTGATTTCACCTATCCCAACGGTACAAAAGCGTTACATAATGTTTCCATGAAAATTGAAAACGGAAAAACGACTGCTTTGGTAGGATTGAGCGGTGCAGGAAAGTCAACGGTTATCAATCTTTTGTGTAAATTCTATCTTCCGGATTCCGGGGAGATTCTTTTGGATGGAGTCAACCTTAATGAATATGAAAATACTTTCCTGAGAAGTGATCTTGGGTTGGTACTTCAAAAAAATCATATCTTTCAGGGAAGCATAGAAGATAATATCCGTTACGGAGATATGAATGCCGGTTTTGAAAAAATTCAGGAGGCTGCAAAAAAAGCTTATCTGCACGATCAGATCATGGATCTTCCTGAAAAATATCAGCATGATGCTACTCAGCTTTCAGGAGGACAGCAGCAGAGAATTGCCATTGCCAGACTGTTCCTTAAAAATCCACCGATTATTTTTCTGGATGAACCAACAGCCAGCCTTGATGCTATTGCCACCGAACAGATCAAGAATTCTCTGGATGCTATTAAAGAAGGACGAACGGTGATCATCATTTCCCATTCTCTTTCACAGATTCTGGATTCAGATACGATTTATGTGATGAAAAAAGGCAGAGTGGTGGAAAATGGAACTCATGATGAATTATACAATAAAGAAGGAACATACCGTGAGATTTTTGATGCCTCAGCCCGCAGTCTTAATCTCGATAAACTGGTGAATACTTTTAAAGAAAATTAAAGTCAAAAAGCCATCTCATTTATAAGTCATACCTCAAAAAAGAATTTTAGCTTTGTTCCATCATGAACGATCACTATTTAAAAAAGCTCGATAGGGTAACGGCTATCCTTACCCAGTTGCAGTCGAAACCTGTTGTACGCGCTCAGGATCTGGCTGAAAAGTTTGATGTAAGTATCAGAACTATTTACCGTGATGTAAAAACCCTGGAAAATGCGGGTATTCCTATTGTTGGAGAAGCGGGAAACGGCTATTCTTTAATGGAAGGCTATAAGCTTCCTCCGATTATGTTTACCAAAGAAGAAGTGTTAAGTTTCATTACTGCTGAAAAGCTGATGCAGAAATTTTCCCACCAAAGCTTAGGAAATCATTATCAGGCTGCCATGGAAAAAGTACGTTCAGTACTGAAATATTCTGATAAAAATCTGATTAAAAATATCGAGAAGCAAATAGATGTTTTCAGTTTTCATACAGATTCCGGAGATTCTCTTAAAAACGTAATTCCTATTATTCTCGAAAGTATTGCGGAGAAAACCCAGCTCAATATCAGGTATAAAACCGTAGATGAAAGAGTAAACAACAGAACGATTGAAACAGTCGGGATGTTTTTCGAATTTAATTTCTGGTATATCATGGCCTACTGTACCTTGAGAAAAGATTTTAGACAGTTTCGTATCGACCGAATTCTGGAAATCTCAAAAACACAGAATCCTTTTTTACAGGAATACGGACAAGTGAATGATTACCGTAAAAAAGCAAACGGAAATAAGGTTAAAGCCAAACTGCTGGTTGATAAAAAGATCATGAATCATCTTGTAAATTCTAAAAAATATTACGGACTGATAGAAGAAGTGGAAACCGAGCAGGGGATGGAACTCACGTTTGAAACAGAGTGGATCAGTGACGGATTTCCCCGCTGGCTCATTACTTTTGCAGATTATGCTACCGTTCTGGAACCGGAAAGTCTTCGCATCCGTTTGAATGAACTGCTTGTAAAAATGGTTGAAAGACATCAATAATAAAACCCCAACAAGACTGTTGAGGTTTAAAGACTTAATTGAGGCAATAAATGAAATGGTTTAAGGAAAAGGCAGAATTGCAAATAAGAAAATTTGTTGTGTCGCAAAAAAAGATATAAGTTTTGTTTATCCTTTCTGCAATCTTACCTTCCCATTGTATTAAAATCTCTCCCAGAAGAAAGGTGGTTCAATTCCTAAAGCTCTTAAATAAACATATCCCTGTCCACGGTGGTGGATTTCGTTATCAATAAAATAAAGGATATTCTCATACACCGGGAATTCATATTGTCCGAACAGGTTGAATACTTCCTGGAAACGCTCTTCAGAAATTTGATTGAAATAGTGGTTGATTACTTCTGTTTCTTCATCCCACTTTTTTAATAACTCTTCTTTAGTTGAAGGATTGAAGCCTTCTTCATTATAACCTTCCATATTCCCTTCAATGATTCCTTTCAAAGCAGGACCTGCAATGCTGATCATCTCTGTGGCAAGTTTGGCAAAAGGTCTCATTCCTCCAACGGAAAATTCAAATAATTCTTTTTCAGGAAAAGCTTCAATCACTCTTCTTGTAAGATTTCTGTGTCCCTGCCAGTCTTTTAATAACTGATCTGTAGTCATGAATTGTTTAGTGGCTGTTGCTGTAGTTGTCATAATGTTTTGTTTTTTTGTTTGTTGTTGATACAAAGGTAAGAGAGGGTTATGACAACAGTTTGTCAGCAGGATTTTTCATATTGAAAAAATATTTTTTTCTTTGCTAAAATATCCAGGCCTGTTTTTACGTTAGAAAAGAGGATATTAATAAAAAAATCGCTATTATTAGAATTATGAAGAAGTATATTTTGCCTGTTATTACTGGTTTTTTATTAGTATCATGCAATAAGATTGAGGAAAAAATTGACCAGACTGTTCAGAAAACAACCGAAGCAGTACAACAAAAAACACAGCAGGCTGTAGAAGAAACAGTAAAGAAAACAGTCAATGAATCTATAAATTCTTTAGCCAACGCTGAAGACGTAAAGTTTAATACCGTTTTCCCTGGTACAGGGGCTTCCATTGTTTCTGAAGAAAAAGGAAAGAAAATTAAAATTCCGGGAAGACCAGAAGGATATATCTTTAAATATAAAGCCGACATTGCAGTGTTGCTGCCATTTTTGGAAAGTCAGCCAACGTCTGATGAAAATAAATCTGATAAAACTGCCAGAAAGATTGATGGCCAGAACATTATTGATAAAATAAGCTTTCTATCAAAATTTCTTCCTGATAATACATTTGATACCAGTATTCTCGAAGATATTAAATCCGATAAAAATATTCAGTACTATAAGCTGAAAAGATTTCCGAACAGTAGTACCATTATCTACAACCCAAAAAATCAGACCATCATACAATACGTAGAGGTAAATAAATAATTTGGATATGGCCGGTTTCTCCTGGCCATTTTTTTATTTCCATTCATTTTCCGGTCATTGCGAGCCAAAGCGAACCCATCTTAACTCATTGAAAATTACCTTTCAGAACGAATAAAATCATGTTTATTTGTGATGTTAACTAATTAATTTTTTTATACAAATATGATGTTGTTGATTTATATTTTTTCATGTTATTAATAATTCACTTTACGTTTCGAGTATTAATTCCTATTTTTATTAAATGGCATAGTTTTCGCAATTATGAAATATAATTGTTATTATATTTTTTATTTTCATGTTTAATGTTAATTTTTTTACTAGTTTTATTGAATAATTAACAATCAACATGAAGGAAAATTTATTGAATAGAAAAATCTATGTCTTAGTATTAAGCGGAGCTGGTGTTATGGGATATGCTCAGGACAGCATAAAACAAAATAAAATAGACGAAGTGGTGGTGACCACGGGGAGAACTAAGCCCAGAACCATCATTACCTCAGCAATTCCTATAGACAATATTTCAGCAGCGCAGCTAAAATCTACAGGACAGGTTACTTTTGACAAAGCTTTAACCTATGCTGTTCCCTCTTTTAATTCATCACAACAAACTGTTTCTGATGCCACGGCCCATTTTGATCCGGCAGACTTAAGGGGTTTGGGGCCTTCCAGAACATTAGTTTTAGTTAATAATAAAAGAAAAAATCAAAGTGCTCTCATTTACGTAAATGATACACCGGGAAAAGGTGAAGTAGGTACAGACCTGAAAAGTATTCCTTCAGCAGCCTTACAAAACGTAGAGGTCCTGAGGGATGGAGCATCTGCACAATACGGATCTGATGCTATTGCAGGAGTGATCAATATTATCCTTAAGAATGGTGTTGGGAAAAGCACAGTGAATCTCTTTTCCGGAATTACTTCAAAAGGAGACGGTTTTAATATCGGTGCAGATTTTAATACAGGAATCAGGGTTGCAAAAACAGGAAGCCTGAATATTACCTTAGGATTTTCTTCCCAAAATAAAACGAACCGCGCAGGTTCTGTTACAAAAGATGAACTTTTTGGTGTAGATAATGCCTGGACTCAGGCCAATCCCGGTTTAGGAATGATCATCGGGCAACCGGAGACCAAAGTGGGCAATATGTTTGTAAATTTTGAATTGCCAACAGGTGAGACGGGTAAATTTTATGCTTTTGGGGGTACAACTTATAGAAATGGGACCAGTTTCGCTTTGTATAGAACACCCTATTGGGTACCGTCAGATTTTGGTTTATTAACTCCAAAAGGGCAGGTTTACAATGGATTTCAGCCGGAATTTAAAACAGATGTTTATGATTATAATTTAACCTCCGGATGGAAAGGAATGTTTGGAAAATGGAGTTTTGACGGGAGTGCCACCTTTGGCTCTAATGCAGTAGATTATGTAGTAGGAAATACCATTAATACATCTTTGGGTGCAAAGTCACCAACAAGTTTTAAGGCAGGTGGTCATCAGTTCAGTAATATTATAGGAAACATAGATGTCAGCCGGGATTTTGGTGCGCTTGTTTTAGGAGCCGGAGTTGAGGTGCGCAATGAAAACTATCAGGCTAGGGCAGGAGAAGAAGCCTCTTATATGGGAAGTGGCGCAGAATCATTTCCGGGACTGCAGCCTCAAAATGAAGTCAATAAAAACCGTCAGAATATCGGAGCCTATTTCAATGCTGAATGGGATGTTACAAAAAACTTATTAGTTGGAGGAACGGTGAGATATGAAAACTTCAGTGATTTCGGAAATAATGTTTCCTGGAAAGGAAATGCAAGATATAAATTGCTGGATGATAAATTGGTTTTCCGTGGATCTGTTTCTACAGGATTCCGTGCACCTTCCTTACACCAGATATATTATTCCAATGTTCAGACCAAAATTACAGGGAATACGGTAGCCAATCAAGGTACCTTTAATAATGACTCTCAAATTGTAAGATCTGATCTTGGTGTTCCAAAATTAAATGCTGAAAAAGCCTTTAACATTACCGGGGGATTGGCCGTAAAACCTTTTAAAAACCTTACTATTACAGCAGATTATTACAGAATAAAAATTGAAGACCGTGTACTTTTTTCAGGAGATATTGGATACAAAACCGGAGCTCCCGGAAGTCCGGACCTGTCAAACCCTGTGGAAGTCATATTAAACAATAATAAAATAACTTCCCTGAAGTTTTTCACCAATGCTGTCAATACAGTTACTCAGGGAGTAGACTTTGTCGCGAATTATTATACTTCTGCTATTGGAAAAGGAAGATTAGGCGTTATTGCTGCCTTCAATTATAACGAGACTAAAATAGTAGATAATATTGCCGTTCCGTCTATTTTGGCGCAAAATGGCTATTCAGAAAACTTTTTTGACAGAAAGGAACAATCCAGAATTACTTCTGCAAGGCCAAAAACAAAAACAATCCTTAGTCTGTCTTATGACATTACAAAGTTTAATTTTAACCTTAATAATACTTACTTTGGTTCTGTTACATGGCAGCATGCCACTGATCCTGCCAAAGATCAGACATTTTCCGGTAAGGTGGTTACAGATATAGTTTTAACCTATAAAATTACGAATGACCTTAAAGTTTCCGGAGTTGTAAATAATTTATTTAATGTTTACCCGGACGTCATAGACAGCAAAGGAGATGTAGTGACAGATCTTGGAGGAAGATTCAAGTATCCATGGGAGGTCAACCAGTTTGGATTTAACGGAACCACTTTTCAGCTTAATGTCAATTATACTTTTTAATCTAAAAGAAAAAGTAACTCAAAAGAAACAAAACTTAACTATGCAAATATTTAACTGACATTAATTTTTAATGTCAGTTTTATTTTTTCAGGCCGGACAGGAAGCTATTACTACATTTTACTTTTTACATTGTATAAAAAAAGGTATTTTAGTACTATGAAAATTTATACAAAGACAGGAGATAAAGGTCAGACTGCACTGTATGGTGGAACAAGAGTTTCCAAAGCCAGTGCAAGAGTAGACAGTTATGGAAATATAGATGAGCTGAATTCATTCATAGGGATTGCAAAAAGCCATATCGAAGATGAAGAAGTGCTGAGACAGCTGAAGAAAATCCAGTTTGATTTGTTCACTGTAGGTTCAGAAGCGGCAACACCTGTGGATAAGCTGATGCTTGCCAATGGGAAATCCCGCCTTCCGATCATTATTTCAGAAACAGAAATTGAGGAACTGGAACAATGGATGGATGCTTTTGATGAAAAACTGGAGCCGCTTCAGTATTTTATTTTGCCAGGTGGAGGAAAATCGGCAACTTTTTTACACGCAGCAAGAACCATCTGCAGAAGAGCAGAACGTTCACTGGTATTTCTGAATGAATCAGAAGAAGTACGTCCCGAATTAATTAAATATTTAAACAGGCTTTCAGATTATCTTTTTGTATTGGCCAGATACATATCAAAACTGAACAACGAACCGGAAGAATACTGGAATCCGAATGAAAGATAAAGCAGTACTTTTCATCAACGGAGATGCTCCAAAATCATTACCCAGCCCTGAAAATTATGAATTGATTGCCTGCACAGACGGTGCCTTTCATTATTTAAAAAGAATGGGATTTCCTTTGGATAAGCTGGATTTTATATCCGGCGATTTTGATTCGCACTCCGGATCAGATGAAGATATGTATGAGGAAAAATTTATCCTTACATTAGATCAGGAAAAAACAGACTTTCATAAGGCTCTGGAAATTATTCAGGAAAAAGGTTTTTCAGCAGTTGATGTTTTTGGAGGAAGCGGTGGTGAGCAGGATCATTTTCTTGGAAATCTTACCGTTGCTTTTGCATTCAAAGACCTGATGAATATTAAATTTTATGATGAGTTTTCAGAATATTATTTTATTCCCAATCATTTTACATTGAGAGGAGTGAAAAACAGGATGATTTCTCTTTATCCGTTTCCATCAGTGAATAATATCACGACAAAAGGTCTCAATTGGCCTTTGACTAATGAAAGCCTTAGCATTACTTCAAGAATAGGAACCCGGAATTTTGCCGTTGAAGATGAGGTTTCTATAGAGTATGAATCAGGAGATGTCTTGTTTTTTGTAGGGATCAAGGAGATTGAATATCCGGCAATTTATTAGAGTGATTATTATCAATAGAAATGGACCTTACCTATTGTAAAAAAAGACTGTCATTAAACACAAATTACACCAATGTTTTTCACAAGTGGCACGAATTTTTACATCAATAGAAACGGGCAATAATCCTGAGCTTAGACGAAGGAAGCTCGTTTAATAAAATACAAGAATCCATTGGCTTCAGCCAAAACTTATTAAAAACCATTGAATAAACTAATCAGAATATCAGTTTTCACCATTTCATTATGCTGTATTTTCTCATGTAAAACACAGCATTTTGAAACACCTGAATATGGTAAAAATGAAACTGAAAAAGTGATCCCGATCAGGAAAGTAACCAATTTCCGTACGGTAGGAAATATCAAAAATACAGATGGAAGAACTTTAAAAGAAGGGAAATTTTACCGGAGTGCCCATCTTCATAAGCTTAAAAAGAAATCTTTTGACGATTTTGAAAAACTGGGAATCAAAGAAATTATTGATCTCAGAAACTCCAGGGAAATTGCTCAAAAGCCCGATCAGCTGCCTTCGGAAAATGTTTACAAAAACTTCTCAGCATTTGAAGATGAAGGAGACCAGCTGGCTCAGGCCAAAAAACTTGTTCTTAAAGGTAAAGTAAATGCTTCCGATGCTGATAAAAGAATGATCGATTTCTACCGTGAGTATGTTACCAAAAATCCGGAAATGATAAAAAGAATTATTACGGAAATACTGGAATCCAAAGATCCTATCCTTTACCATTGTACCGCAGGAAAAGACAGAACCGGAATTACCACCGCATTAATTCTTACCATTCTGAAGTTTGATAAAGAGACTGTTTATAATGAATATCTTTTATCCAATAACTACAGAAAAAATCTTGTTCAAAAAAGATTACGCCTTGCCCATACTTTACATTTCCTCTATCCGAAGATGGATTTACAGGTGCTGGAAAAACTCAGCTGGGTAGAAAAAAGATACCTTGATGCGGCTTTTGAGGAGATCAATAAAAAGTATGGCTCTACAGATGTCTATATTCAGCAGGTATTAGGGATTTCAGATGCCAAAAGAAAAGAATACATTCAGAAGTTTACGTATTGATTATCAGAGATAAATTTTTCTGAGATTCAATATCGGGTGTTAATTTAAAATTATAATAATTTTAACACCTAAAAATGAAACTTTTTTAGCAATTTTGCATTTCTTAATTCACTTGTTTAGAAATGAAAATAAAGTACTCGGAACTTATTGATCAGACATTATATTTTCCTACGGAGGAATTTAATGTTTCTGAGAACAATTTGTTGTTTCACGATATTCCGTTAATGGATGTTGTTGAACAATTTGGCACCCCGCTAAAGATTAGCTACCTGCCGAGAATTTCTCAAAATATTCAGAAAGCGAAAGGCTGGTTTAAAGAAGCTTTTGAGAAAACCGAATATAAAAAGAATTATACCTACTGCTACTGTACAAAATCCAGTCATTTTAATTTTGTATTGGAAGAAGCCCTGAAGAATGATATTTCAATAGAAACATCTTCAGCTTATGATATGGATATCGTAAAATCTCTTTATGAGAAGGGTAAGGTAGATAAGAATATCGAAGTGATCTGTAATGGTTTTAAAACCGATGATTATCTGGCAAAGATTTCAGATATGATCAATAGCGGATTTGAAAATATTACCCCGATTCTTGATAATTACAGAGAGCTGGATAAGCTTACTGAAAGTATTGATTCCACTTTTGATATCGGAATCAGAATTGCATCAGAGGAAGAACCGAAGTTCGAATTCTATACCTCAAGATTAGGAATCGGATATAAAGATATTATTCCTTATTACAGCCAGAAGATCGCGGAACATCCGAACGCAAGACTGAAAATGCTTCATTTCTTTATCAATACAGGGATTAAGGATACAGCATATTACTGGAATGAATTGTATAAATGTCTTCGTGTATATGCACGTCTGAAAAAAATCGCTCCGGAGGTGGATTCACTGAACATAGGAGGTGGTTTCCCAATTAAAACTTCTTTGAATTTTGATTATGATTATCAGTACATGGTGGAAGAAATCGTTTCTCAGATCAAAAAATTCTGTGAAGAGGAAGGAGTAGAAGAACCTAATATCTATACCGAGTTCGGAAGCTTTACCGTAGGGGAAAGTGGGGCCAATCTTTATAAAATCATTTCTCAGAAACGTCAGAACGACAGAGAAAAATGGAATATGATTGATTCTTCTTTCATGACCACTCTTCCTGATACATGGGCCATTTCAAGACACTTTATCATGCTTCCGCTTAACCGTTGGGAAGATACATATGAAAGAGTATTCTTAGGAGGACTGACTTGTGATTCGGATGACTATTATAACTCTGAACAGCATACCAATGCCATTTATTTACCTGTTTTCAGTGATACAAAACCTTTGTATATCGGATTCTTCCATACCGGAGCTTACCAGGAAACAATCGGAGGATATGGCGGAGTACACCACTGTCTGATGCCTCAGCCGAGACACGTCCTGATTCAGAAAGATGAAAACGGCGAATTACAATATGAGATTTTCCGCGAAAAGCAGGAACCTGAAGATGTATTGAAACTTCTTGGGTATAAATAATTTATATCAATAGTAACGGGCTTTAGCCCGTTTACAATCAATAGAAAAATCAATTTGGCTTTAGCCAAAACTTATAGAAAACAAAAGCTCTCAGTTTTTCTGAGAGCTTTTTTATTTTAAAAATATTTTGAAATTTTATCCAGTTCCAGATCTTCATAATCAGAAACTACAGTGTCTGCCAACGTGTAATCCTGATTTTTAGAATGAGGACTTCTGTATGCGGCACAGAAAATTTTTGCTCTGTGGGCTGCCAGAATTCCGTTGGTAGAGTCCTCAATCACCATACAGTTTTCAACAGGTTCTCCTGCCATTTCTGCGGCCAGTAAAAAAACTTCAGGATGAGGTTTTGATTCTTTTAAATCCGCACCACTAATCTTTCCGCTGAAATATTGCTCCAGTCCGAATTTTTCAAAAACCATATTGATGGTTACCATTGTTGCAGAAGAAGCCAGAATCAGCTTGACTCCGTTTTCGTGATAATGCTCGATCAGTTTTCTTACTCCCGGAATTAAATCAAACTCATCATCATTGTAAAAATAATCCTTGAAATGAGATCTTTTGATTCCAGCAATGGCTTCATAAGTCTGATCTAAATTAAATTCATTAATCAATGTTTCAGAGACTCTTTTGGTGGAAGCACCAGTAAAAGAAGTGTACAGCTTCTCGGAAACTACGATTTTCAGTTCGTCAAAAGTTTTGAAATAAGCTTTTCTATGTAATGGTTCCGTATCTACAATAACACCATCCATATCGAAAAGTACAGCTTTTAAAGGCATATAATGAGTTTTATACAAAAATAGTTATTTGAGTTGAGAGTGGAAAGGGAAGAGGTAACAGATAATAGATGATAGATGATAGATGATAGATGATAGGTTTTAGGTAGCAGGTAATAGACTGCGAGTGGTAAATTCTGATCCTCATAAACTCTCCTACACTCTTACTCTCCAACTCATAAACTCTTTGTATCTTTGTGGTCAATATTTCAATTTTAAAACATTAAAATTTTTAAATAAAGCATGAGAACATACGCAGGAATTCCCGAAGAAAACGCAACGTTAGAGAATTCGAAAGTAATGTTGGTAACTGTTCCTTATGACGGAACTTCAACATGGGGGAAAGGAGCTGATAAAGGTCCGGAATTATTCTTAAACGCTTCTGAAAACATGGAGCTTTATGATATTGAAACGCAAACAGAACCATACCTTCAGGGAGTTTACTTAGCAGGAGAAGTGTCTGAAAACTCTAGTCCGGAAGCAATGACGGAAGCTGTTTATCAGAAAACAAAAGAGCTTTTGAACAATGACGGTAAATTATTTACTCTTTTCGGTGGAGAGCACTCTGTTTCTATCGGTTCTATCCGTGCAGTAGGAGAAAAATTTGAAAATTTAACGGTACTTCAATTAGACGCTCATACAGATTTACGTCCAGAGTTTCACGGTTCTACTTCCAACCACGCTTGTGCTGTTTTTGAAGCCAATCAAAAGCATAACCTGGTGCAGGTGGGAATCCGTTCTATGGATATTGAAGAAGCGCAATATTTACCTGAGGGAAGAGTATTCTTTGCTCACGAAATTGCCAACAACGAAAACTGGATCAACGATGTACTGGAGAAAGTATCAGGAAATGTGTATATCACGATTGATTTAGATGCTTTTGATCCTTCTATTGCCCCATCTACAGGAACTCCTGAGCCGGGTGGATTACAATGGTATCCAACGTTGGAATTATTAAGAAAAGTATTTGAAAAATGTAACGTTGTAGCATTTGACATTGTAGAATTAATGGATTCACCAATGGCTAAGCCAACAGCTTTCCTGTCTGCAAAGTTATATTACAAAATGCTTGCTTACTACGATATTTATAACAACAACTAATATTCCGCAAGAATCGGATTTTTTCTGCCGTATATTCTTTGGAAATTTGTGAGGTAAAAACAATAATATGATGTCCACACAAAGTCAGATAGATTATAACAGAATTGCCAAGGCGATAGAATATATCCGGAGCAATTTCAGGCTTCAGCCAAGTTTGGAGGAAGTGGCAGAGAATATTCACTTAAGTCCGGCTCATTTCCAGAAAATCTTTACAGATTGGGCAGGAACAAGTCCGAAAAAATTTTTACAGTTCATCAGTCTTGAACATGCTAAAAATTTATTGAAGGAAGAAAAAGCAAGCTTGTTTGATACCGCCTATGAGACAGGACTTTCAAGTACAAGCAGGCTTCATGACCTGTTTGTAAAGATTGAAGGAATGTCTCCGGCAGAATATAAAAACGGAGGAAAAAGCCTTAGTATTCATTACAGTTTTTCCGGAAGTCCTTTCGGAAATATCTTAGTAGCTTCTACAGAAAAAGGAATCTGTTATATGGCTTTTGAAGACGATAAAGAAAAAGCATTCGGGGAACTGAAACAAAAATTCCCCAATGCTTCTTTTATTGAAAAACAGGATGCCCTTCAAAAGAACGCACTGTCCATATTTGATAAAGACTGGACAAAACTCAACACAATAAAACTACACTTAAAAGGAACCGATTTTCAGTTGAAAGTATGGGAAAGTCTGCTGACTATTCCGATGGGTAAACTGTCTACTTATGGCACTTTAGCCGAAAAAATAGGAAATCCTAAAGCCTCCAGAGCTGTGGGAACAGCTGTGGGAAGTAATCCGGTTGCATTTCTTATCCCATGCCACCGCGTGATTCAGTCTACAGGACATCTCGGTGGATATCGCTGGGGAAGTGACAGGAAACAGTTGATAGTAGGCTGGGAAGGATCACAGGTATACTCGTAACGTATTTTTACCACAAAAGATTTTATAAAGGATCATATTAATAAAACGGACTAAAGTCCATTCCTATTGATATAAAAATTCGTGTTATTTGTGAAAAATATTGGTGTAATTTGTGTTTAAATATAAAAATCATATATACATTTTACATTGTACGTTTTACCAAAAAACATTTAATTAGAATATTATGATGAGCCTTTTCGAAGAAATATCAGATTATCCACTGAATATCCTTCCCCATGATGGAACCGTTCATTATTATGGTAAGGTTTTCTCCAAAGAACAATCAGATTTTTACTATAAATATCTGCTTAATCAGATTCCGTGGGAGAATGATGAGGCGGTAATCTTTGGAAAACTGATTTTAACCAAAAGAAAAGTGGCCTGGTTTGGAGAAAAAGCATTTGAATACACTTATTCAAAAAGAACAAAATATGCCCAATTCTGGACTCCCGAATTACTGGAACTGAAGAAAAAATGTGAAGAAGTGTCGGGAGAAACCTACAATTCCTGTCTGCTTAATTTGTACCACGACGGAAGTGAAGGAATGGCCTACCATAGCGATGGCGAGACAGATCTGAAAAAACATGGAGCCATTGCTTCTCTGACCTTCGGAGCCGAAAGAAAATTTTTATTTAAACATAAAGTAACCAAAGAAAAAGTTGAGATATTCCTCGAAAACGGAAGTTTATTAATTATGAAAGGAACTACCCAAGACAACTGGCTTCACAGGCTTCCACCCACTACAAAAGTGAAAACTCCAAGAGTAAACCTGACTTTCAGAACCATTGAAGAATAGTTTTTAAGAGAAATTTTATCCATAACGTTTGTCACTCCGAAGGAGTCCTAATGATGCTTTATCTAATGGCAAGCTGTTTATGCAGACTTTAGAGAATTACGCTTATCATTTCCATCAATAGAAGTGGGCTTTAGCCCACTTAAACCAAAAGAACAAAATCATCCGGCTTTAGATTCTGTGTTAACTTCCAAATATTTTTTATACATTTATATTTATAAAAGCGACCTTGAGTTAGCTTGCGTAGGGTGAACGTCTTTGATTTTTACCCT
>NZ_JCAIOM010000021.1:0-89241 GCF_059587025.1 Chryseobacterium sp. DZ-32 | reverse complement strand
TGTGTTGTCATAATACTTAATCTGTTTTAAAGTTATTTAATTTGATATAACTGTCAGATTAAGTATTGACTAATTCAACTAATGATTAGTATCATCTAACTTAATTAAGTATTTTTTAAATAACTCAGCATTATTTTTATTTTTAAACTAAAATCCTTCTATCGTAATACTTGTGAAAACATAATCTTTAGTATTTAAAGAATATATTTTTTTAGCTTCTACTTCAGTTGTTGTCAGACCTATTAATTTTCTTTTTCTATTAATCTCTTTTATTTGCGTATTTACTTCTACTGCTCTTTTTTCTGGCAAGATTGCTTCGGATATATAGTAACAATCTGTTTCATCATTATTAACAGTAAACTGATAAATTTTAAAAAATGAATAATCCTTTGTTCCATTATTTAAATCAAATAATTGTCCTGCAATGTCTGGTCTTATACTTCCTTCATTTAAAGCCCTTAATATTTCCTTAGAGAAATTAACTTTCTGACTGCTATAATGATTATTAGCCAATTGATGCCAAATAATATAATAAAATTTTTGATAAAACATATTATCTGCTGAAGCAAGTCCAATATGGTATTCATTAGAAAATCCCTTTTTTTGAATCAACCTAAGTAAGTTTATGGATGTAGTGCTGTCACTTTTTGTAAGCTCTTTTTTATACACTTCATAGTTTCCTCATGACAATTTTATATAATATTGGTCAATTTCATACAATGAATCTAAGTTTTTTTAATATTGTAAATCAATCTTATTTTCACAGGGCCTTGTTTTATATTTTTCACTACTTTTAAAGTTTTTAGATAAAAAATTGACATCAAAATCTTTTCCTAAGCATTTTAATGAGTGATAATCATAATAAGCATTTTCAAAGTCTTTTATTCCTAAAGCCACATTCATGCTATTTTGTAAATCTTTTGCATGTGGGTACTTGAATTCTCTAAAAGCTTCTTTATAAAGATTGTTAGCATTTACTAAATCATTAGTGATAATTTTATTTTCAGCTTCATTTATTAGCTTATAATATTTAATAAGATGCTTATTTTTATTTCAAAATCTTGGGCACATATTGTTAAGCTAACTATTATAAACAGAAATATTAATATATGTTTCATTGATAACTATTAATTGTAAAAATGAGAAGCATAATTGATTGCTTCTCATCTTTTTTTAAGGATTGCAAAGATTTATCTATTGGGTAGGTTCCATTATACCCCATACCTCCGTTATAGAAATCCAAATCGCTTGTATAACCTTTTTGAGTACAGACATGCTCGTTTTTCACTTTACTCAACCATTGATTCTCAGATTGAGTGCAATTACTCTACTTTATCCTATTAAGAACCTGACTTGGTTCCTTTCCAAATCTCATCTAGCGGTATAAACAACTAAAAAAGCAATTACTACTTATTATTGTAATGAATACAATTAACCGAACTCACTAACAATCTCTTAGCAATTAAGTTAAGAGTTTGTTTATCAAAATATTAAATAAATCAGTTATTTACCTCCAAATAGATTACCCAGGAAGCCGCCTAAACCACTGCCGCCTTGCTGTCCGTTTCCACTTCCACCACCCAACACACTTCCCAGTATATCAGTTAATGGATTTCCCGAGGATTGGGCGCCACCTCCCATAACATTCCTGAGAATATCATTGATAGGATGAGATTCTTGATTCTGAGCCTGATTAGATGCATTTCCAAGGATTCCTCCTAACAGATCTCCCAGACCGCTTGCACCTACATTATTTTGCTGTTTTTGCTGACCAATATACCCCATGACCACAGGAGCAAGCATTCCAAGGGCAGGACCTATCTTATCTGCTGAAATTCCCGTGTTTTGCGACAGTTGGCTTTCAACATCACTTCTTTGTCCGCCGAAGATATGATCGAGAATAGATCCACCTTCAGCCTGTCTTGCTTCAGCCTGCGATGCATCATTTAAGATACTTCCAGTATGGTCTTTGTCTAAAGCGTTATTTAAAGCTTCTGCTTCTTTACTATCCTTGGATTTATTTCTAAGATGAGAAATAATAAGAGGAGTTGCTACCGCTAACAAGGCGATCACCTGGTTTTTGCTGATGCCGAATTTATTTCCAGTTTGTTCAGCTACCTGATTGCCCGTGTTTCCTGTAATTAAATCAATTAAACTCATTGTATATTTATTTAGGTATTAGTATATTGAATTATTAAAAAATACGCTTAAAAAAGCCGCTGTTTTTAGGAGTGGCTTAACTTCCATCACTATTAATATAAGTTTTGTTTTCATTTTTATTGATGTAATATTTACCACCTCTTTCACCTTTAATATTTCTTCACCATTAGGACCCTTTAAAGTTCATTCTGCGGTCGTTGTTGTATAATTTTGCTTGGTGCTTGGAACAGTTTATCTATTAGCAGTTTGAACCTGTATTTTGTGTAGTCACATTACTTTATTTAAGTCTACTGTAACGTTTATCAGAAGTTCTATCCTTTTTTATTTAATAATCCCTGTATTTTAGGTTTTTGATGCCTGAGCTATTAGCTCGACATTTGGAGTAACAGTTACTTGTAAAAATATTTAAAGTCATAAATATATTTTGACTTTGTTTCAATGAAAAGTTTAATTAAATTTTAAGGCAACTAATGTGTATTTATCAAATTTCACTATAGAATCCATACTTGTAATGAATTTGGATGATCACTCACTAAAATCTGAAAGCATTACAATGTTTAATAAGACCCAGATATGAGTTCATAGTATCACTTCTGTGTTGCGTTTCCTGATTCTTGGAATAAGAAAGTATTCGCAAAAACTTCCGTCATTTATTTACCGGTTACATCAAGAGTAGTTTCAGATTTCACACGATTCATCGCGACTTGCGAAAAAGTTAATATATCAATGAGAGAAATTGGCAATAAATACATTTTTTTCATGATTTATGTATTTTAAATTTATAAATTGTTTTTATTTTTCAAATTATCAATGTAAATAGTCTATTAAATATCATAACAAATTTAACCACATTTCACTGAATACCTTATAAACAAAATGTAGTATTACATCTAACACATTGTGATTTTATTACTACAATACATATATTATAAAAGCTCAGTTAATAAATCCTGCCTAAATTTTTAATTCACCTTTTGGTATGTATTTGTCCTGAATTTACCTTAAAAGATTTAACATTAATTGTGCTAACAATAGATTCGCTACAAAATAAGAGTGAAGATGTAATCTTCCCATGTTTAGGTACTCTCAAAGGCATAGTTTTTTGTTAATCATTTCTTATTGTTGTTAAAATTTTGTTGGAATATGGGAAAATTTTTTGGATTGATATTTTTGATTTTTCCATATTTCAATAAAAAATCTCTTGGTGTGAGATATTGCAGCGCACTATGAGGTCACTCATTATTACACATTCACATCCAGGCTTCTGAATAATTTCCCCTCTGTTTTAAGTTTTCAAACAAATAAATGTATAAAAACTCTATACGGAATGTTCGGTTGAATATCTCAATCAGGGAGTTTTGCGTAGGCTTACCAGGTTAAATAAATTGCTGTGTAATTCCATTATTTCCGCACCAATCTTTAATTTTTCAGCAATAAACTCTAGCCCGTTGTCTATCCTTATTTTTCCGGGCTTCCCCGCCATTCAATAAGTTGTTCAAGTTGAGAAACAACTTTTGTAGATGGTAAACTTGTATCAATAGTGATATTCAAAATTTCTTTATTAAAATCATCAATGATATTTAAGCTCCTCACGCTTTTGCCGCATTCCAAAGTGTCGTGCATAAAGTCCATACTCCAAGGTATGTTTGGATAAACAGGACGAAGTAATGGTTCTTTACCCTTGCTGGAAGCCGTTTCTTGCGCTTATTTCTCAAATTCAGCTTCATCGATTTGTAAGTCCTGTAAACCCACTTGTGATTCCATCTAAAACCTAAATTTCGTAATCGATGATGCATCGTCTAAAATTCCCACGTATGATGCTGTTTTGCAAGCAAAAACAGCTTTCCCTAATCTTATCATCTTCTTCGTTTTTCTTCCTTACGTGAACTCATATTGAAAGCTGCCCTTGAAAAAGCAACTAATTCCCGCTTTTCACAAAGCGTTAAAGCTTTTTGCAGTCACATCTTTCATTACTACATTTCCAGAATAAGCTCTGCCGCGATTTTTTTATACTGAGAAAGCTCTCTTTCTAATTCTTTAATTTTAGAAAGTTGGCTGGCTGATATCATGTTCTTGACAAATATCATTTACCGTTTTTCCTTGATTTTGCTCAGAAAAAATTTTATTTAGTAAATTTAACATAAATAGACATTGAGACGGATGTTCGATTTATGTATAAATAATACTTGTAAAAATAAAAAGATTAGAATTAATCTTTAACCCAAGTACTACCCTATTATCACTAATAAATGGTATTTTTTTATCACTAAATCAATTATCTATTGAAGTTTTAACAAAATTTGTAGTTTAAATCCCCTCTCCAATAAAAAAATTGCTAACACTTTTAGCCTTATGCTACATATTAATAATTACACCTAAAGTTGACATGCAATAGGATTAATCATTTAATACAGTTCAGGGCTTAGAATCTTACCTAATAAAAATTGTAATAAATTATTACTGTATAAATCCACACTCCTCTCTCATAAATCTCATAGAACTAGTGAAGCGTAATAAAGCTTAAATATATAAGCAGCAGAAACATCAGAATCAATCCAATAGAGTTTACAATAAATAATAAGGAACCATTCAGTATACTTATTCTTTTTTTTGTTTCATATACTCTGTGGTGTGCTATAAATAAATAGACCACTATATAGATGGCTAGCCCTAAACATACTAAAATATACAATAAGGTAAGTAAATTGTTATTTGGTAAAAAACTAATGATTTTTCCTCCTACAACAAGCATCAATACATTCAGTAGCAGGAACGAAAAATAGTGAAGGGTAAAAATTCCATGATCAAAGTACCACCATTTTTTCTTGTTATGAAACAGCCATAAAAAGAATGCGAATATTGGAAGGTACAGGAAAAGTGCTTTGGGAATAGTATGAATTAGGTTTTCTTTATATTTTTTCCATATCTGATGTTTAGTGAATCCCTCTTCCATTAATTCAAATACTTTTTTTGAAACGGGTCTCATTAATGTATAAATTCCTGTTTTATCTTTGGCACGAATAGAATCATACTGTTTTATTGAGTAAGCATCCATAACAGGTGCTTTTTTACTTTTATCATATGTAAGGTCAAAAAAATCACTTTTTTCCGAAAGGTTATATATCTTCAAAGTGTCCGCCGTTTTATCTTTGATAATTGCATCTCTATGAGGTTGAACTCCTTCTTTTTGCAAATCTGGTAGAATATTTATTGAGAGTGCTTTCTCTTCTACATTTATTTGTAAATGATGGCCGATTTTTTTTGCTTCCTCCTTAGCGTGTGGTAGGATATTGGGAAGGAAGAATGTAAGGAAACTTATAAAAATATATAATTTTACAGGTGCTACATATAGCTGTCTTTTACCTGCTAGATAATCTTTGGTAAGTCTGCCGGGACGGATTAACAGATATTGTATGGTCTTCCAGAAGTGTCCGTCATAATGTGTAAAATCCTCAATGAAATGAGTAAAGAGAAAATGAAAGGATTGCCTGTTTTCAATATTTTCTTGTCCGCAGTGGGGACAAAACCTTTCTTCAACTTGTCGCCCACAGTTCAGGCAAGTTTTATCGTCTCTTAATGTTCCGTGTTCCATGAGTTATGCGCGTTATTAACATAAAATAAATGTCAATGAAATTAGCCCATAGCATTTAAGTTGGCTATTATAAATAGAAATGCTATATTTTTCATTGATAGTTGATAATTATAAATGAAAAGCCTAATTGCTTCTCGTTTTTATAAAATTGTTTTAATGTTATTTATTATGAAAACAGTCTTGGATATAAAGAATTTCTGAAATCTAAATACCAGCATAAACAGTGGGAACACAAACCATCTTTACCACATCCTGTTTTTAAGAGTTTGTTTCTATAATTGTTGTAGTAAACTTATACAATATCTATTAAACTTATTAACGCAGTACTGTAGTTTTATATAGATATTTCTATAAAATTATTACGATTATTTTTTATCATAGGAAATACCAAGAAAAACACGTCCCGGTTATATCGTTCTTCTTTTTAATAGAAGTTCAACTATGTAAAAAAAGCTAGTTTCAATCGTGTTTACATCTTTTCAGGACAATTCTCTGTTACACCCAACTTCTGGAGTATTTTTTCCTACCCTAGTCATGAATTTTTCAAATTTTGGGGGAATTGTATTGCTCCCTTTTTCCCATTCTAAAGTGAAATACCTGAATTTAAAATATAAGATGATGAACAGTTAAAGTTTAAAATAAGTTCCGGAAAGTACGGGAAAATTTTAGGAAAAAAAATGGAGCTGAAACCATATGAATGGAAAACTAATTGATGATATTAGAATAATTATCAAAAAACATCTAATTTAATTGCTGTTATATTTCTATAAATCATTCTTAATCACTCAGCTGATTGGTTTCAAACCTATCGTATTAACTTTAAATATAATAACTTAAATAAATGTAAATGATGTACTAAAATCATCTTCTAGAACAATAAAGGCACTGAACTTTTTACCATTCTTGGTTTTCATATTTTTAATGAGTGAAGTTTTTCCTGTAGATACTAATGAAGTAATTTCGTGTACGCTGAGATGTATACCGCATATCGTTCTAAATAGTACCCATGAGCATTTTTCATCAGGGCATTTTACAATTTTATTTTTGATGATTAGATTCTGCTGCCAGCATTTGGGACATTTGAGTTCAGGTATATTTTCCTGAGGAATCGATAATAATAAGAGTTCATTGGTCATTTCTGTTGTATAGTTTTGGATATCACTGATGAATTGATCGGCATTAAGTTCACCTCTTTCAATTTTATCCAGTGCCATTTCCCATTCTGCAGCCATTTGTACGTTTCCTATTTTTTTGTCTTTAACAAGCTGGTAAACCTGAAGTCCTTTGTCTGTGGGTTGAAGGGTTATGTTTTTTCTAATAATATAGTTTCTGCTAAGCAAAGTTTCAATCACAGACGCTCTTACTGCAGGGGTGCCAATGCCTATGCCGGCAAGTACTTTTTGTTCAACATTGCTTTCTGTAAATCTGCCGGCATTTTCCATAACTGATAACAGATCAGCTTCTGTGTACAGTTGGGGAGGTTGAGTCATTTTTTCCTGTAGTATTGTTTCTGAAATTTTGAGTTCATCCCCAATTTTAAATTCAGGAAGCTGAACAAGAGGTCCTTCAATATGGCCTATACCCTCATTGTTGTTATGATCAGATAAGATTCCTTTAATAGCCCGCCAGCCCTTGCTCAGCATTATAGATCCTTTGATATGAAATTCATAATGATGTACTTTGATGGTGATATTATTGATTTGTGTTGAACAAGGTTCTGACAATGATTCAAGTAATCGGTAGGCAATCATATTATAAATTGATCTTTCTTTTGCGCTGAGTGCGGAAGGTATTTTTGTGGTGATCAGGAGCCCATGATGATCCGTAACTTTAAGATTATTGACAATACGTTTATTGAAATTGCCGAATTTTAAGCTTGAAACAGCCGATTTGAACGGTTCGGTTGTATTGAGAATTCTTACCAGTTCTGGAATCTCTCTCCACAGATCTTCGGGAATAAATTGAGTTCCGGTTCTTGGATAGGTAATGAACCTCTTCTCATAAAGGCTCTGAGCAGTCTGTAAAACCTCATCTGCTGAAAGTCCTAGTTTTCTATTGGCTTCTTTCTGAAGCTCTGTAAGATCAAAGAGCAATGGCGATAGTTCCTGCATTGTTTTGACAGATACATCTTCGACCGTAGCTCTTCCCTCCCGCTCGATACATTTTACAACTTGCTCTGCCTGCTTTTTGTCTTCCCACTGCTCTCTAGACAGACTGGTAAAATCCAGATATTCTTTTCGGTGCTTTAAACGAATCTGCCAATATTGTTTCTTTTTGAAATTTTGATGTTCTAAGAATCTTTTACAGATCAGTGCCAGTGTGGGAATTTGAACCCTGCCCAAAGAATATACTTCCTGGTGAGCTGTTATGGTTAATGCTTGCGTAGCATTGATTCCAACCAGCCAGTCAGCCTCACTTCTAGCTTTGGCTGCGGCATATAAACCATCAAAAGCTGAACCCGGTTGCAGATTTTCAAAACCTTGCTGTATTGCTTTTTCGGTCAGCGAACTGATCCAGAGTCTTTCAAAGGGTTTACTGCATGTAAGATATTCATAAATATATCGGAATATGAGTTCTCCTTCACTTCCTGCATCGGTAGCTACAATAATACTGCTAGATTGATTAATAAGATATTTTATTATTTTTAGTTGTTGCAGTGCAGACGAGTCAGCGCTACGGTTTTTTATTTGTCTTGTTTTTCTGGGAGTCAATATAAATTGATGGGGAAAGATAGGGAAAGAGGCTTGATCAAAGCCTCTTTCCCTATAATCTTCCGGCATTCCCAGCGATATCAGATGTCCTAATACCCAGGTAACACAATACCCATTACCTGCCAGATAACCGTCTTTTCTGTCGTAAGCTTTTAAGAGTTGGGCAATCTCTCTCGCTATAGTGGGCTTCCCTGCAATAATTACTTTCATCTTTCTAGTTTAGGGTTAGTTTAGATTTTATGTCCGCTGGATTTAGTCGGTTTTCTTTGTTGATTCTTCTTCTCCTGCTTATTGCCTGGTTGTTGCTGTTGGAGCTCAAGCGACTTTTTGATGTTTTTATTAGCTTCATTTGTTTTGCCATTAGAATGGACCGCTTGTTGGGCTTTATGATCATCTGCAGACTTTTTCTTTTCTTTTAGTTTACTAGGATTGGTGAAAGAGAAGTCTGTCCTGGAAGTTTCCTTATTTAAAGTAATATACCCCTGATATTCCTTGCCTTTTCCGTCTACAAGCCCATCAACATATACCGTTTGTCCTGCTTTAAACTTTTCGTATTGTAAATCTTCCAGCTCTTTACCTCTGAATATTCTCGGTATCTCAACATCTTTGTTTTGAATCTGTTGAGTAGACTTGACTTGTTGCTGAGGTTGGTTGTTGTTGAACAAAAATTCGACATAACGTTTATCTGCATTGAACTGTACAGTAGCATCAAAGGTCTCTCCTTTTTTAGAAATCATACCTTCCAGATAAAGCGGTTTACCATTTAACAGCGTTTGTTTTTGGTGTTCATCCAGTTGTATCCCTTTAATCTCATCGGGGATTTTCATAAACTCCGCTCTGTAGGCCACAAGCTCATTGGTAAGCCGGTCCCTGCTAATAACCGAAGGAATAATTTCATCGGTTTTAGGATTTACCAATTCCACTATTCTTCCCATATTACCGGTTTCTATAAGGTTCTTTTTATCCTCTTGACTGAATTTATGGCCTAAGAACTTCATATTGAGGTTCGGCTCTCTGCGTATACCATGCAGGTGAACAGCAACTTCTCCGGTATCTCCCGTCTGAAGAGATAATCTGACATCTATCTTACTGACTACTGTTCCTAAATTAATGGTAATGGGGATAAGTGTATTGGTTTTAAAGCCTCTCAGCAAAGCGTCCATAGCATCCATTTCTTCAAGTTTTTCCTGATTAAGTCCTAATTTCCCCATCGTTTTCCAGTCGATTTGTTCCGGCTGAAAACGGTACTCCTGAGTTTCTGTGTTGTTATTCATTGTATACTTATTTTTGGGATTATTGATATTTTTAGGTAAAAGTTCATATTCCTTAAGCCTTTCTTTTTCTTCTGGAGTTGCCTGATTAATATACTGCTGAAGATCTTTAGCAGTGTTCACTGCATCATATTCTGAAATTCTAAAAAAATTGAAATCACTGGGATTTTTAAGCTGTCGGTAAAAGTTGGAAAAGAAATTAGAGAAGATATCACCATGTTTATCTATTCTGATAAACTGATTATCATCATTTTTATCATCGGGTCGAAACGTTTGTAAATTTCTATCCTTGTCAATTCCCTTGACCATTTCAACTTCATTGGTGTGGGCATTCAGAACAAGCAGAGTTTCTGCAGTTGGGTTAATAGTTGGTGATTCCTGAAGTTTAATAGTTGCATCTTCCATCACATTTTAATTATTGTGACGAAGTTATATTCTTAAGTCAACAGATTTTTTAAGTGGAATTGCATGGGCAGTTTTGGCTTTAGCTGTCTCTGTCTGCTTTTATCAAGAGCTTAAACTTTCCCTGATCAGCTGATGTACATCCGATAGTTTATAATACAGCTTACCACTAATGGTATAATAAGGCAACTTTTTATCGGTACGGTAACGCTGTAATGACCTTGAACTTATTTTCAAAAGCTGTAAAACATCCTGATTATCCAAAAGCTGTTCACCGTCAATTTCTAAAAACTGGGATTGGTTCTTAATCATTTGCTCTTTGAGAAGATCAAACCGCTCCATGATTCTTTCCATCCAGGCAATAAATTCTATTCTTTCGATATTCATAGGGTAATTTTTGATAGTTAATGAGGTAAAGTTGGCCAATAGAAACCACATAAAATCACTACTTTTTCGTAGTACCGAAAAGATTACTTAATTTTTTATGATAAAGCCTCTATCCTAAAACATAAATTATAGTGTATATATTACCTTTTCAATACTGGCTATAGCACCAAACAGAATCTGAATTAAAGAATAATAATTTTCATTATTTGCCTAGCGTTTGGTGCATCCTGAATGAAGCATAATCTGGGAATTGTGGCACTGGCTATGCTTCCGCACAAAAAACAAAGTATCCATCAGGAATAACAATGAGATAAGCAGTACTGCTTTCAACAGACTGCAAATTGGTCATAAATTTATTCTCATGTAATTCAGGCTTCCAGTTCAATGTATATGAATCTAAACATATTTGCTTATACTATTCAGACCGTAATTTAAAATCACTGATTAAATTAAAAACAGAAAATCAGAAAAAATAAAGCCTGCCATTACTGTCTTTGATCTTTAATGAATTGCTTTTGTCCAATAAGCTCAAAAAAGAGAAATAATCTATCTTAACCTAGAAATGGGAAAAGGAAATTTGCTTATCATTAAATATTTATTTAAGGGTTATAAAGTGAATGAGATAAAAGGACAATTAAACTCCCGCAATTCCCTTAAATCAGTGAAATTTTGATTGAAAAGAGGTTAAGTAATATCCGTAAGCAATATCAAGCCAAAACACTTTTTACTTAGCCATCATTCTCAAAAAAGAAAAGGTAATCTGATAACATATAATAAAATATACGTTATCTAATTAAAAGACTAGCTATACTATGTTTTTATATCTCTCATTAATTTGGTTCTGTACTTTTGTTTTAATACATTACAATACCCAAATTATGTATCCATAAATTTTTTTGTTCATGAAACTTCCTCCTGAATTCGAAAACCAATATTTAAAAGATGTCCTTTATAATATTTCCCTTCAAAACCTTCCAGAGGAAGAGTGGAAACCGATTGAAAATTTTGAAAATTATGCAATTTCCAATTATGGACGTGTTAAAAGTTTGGAACGTTGGATTATCTCATTGGATGGGAAAAAACGTAAGACACAGAGTCGTATTATGAGGGTGCAATTCATGAAATTCTTTAATAAATACCTCAATGAAAACTTTTACAATATCACCTGTTTATTATCGTCAAAAGGAAAAAGATTCCGAAAGTCAATAGCCCGTTTGGTGTATCAACATTTTATTGAAAAGCTTGATCCGGGAGGAGCTGATTCTTTTCTTATTTCATTTAAAGATGGTAACAGATTTCATTTGCATGCTAAAAATTTAGAGAAACTCTCCATTAGTGAGGATCGCTTTAAAAGGGTTAAGGCTGATAGAGTAAAAAATAGCAGAAATGATTATCAAAGAGCTATAAGTCAATATACCGTTGAAGGTGGGCTGATAGATACATTTGAAAATATTGGTACAGCAAATAATACCCTTGACATTGGTGGTAGAAATATCTTCCATGCATTGAACAAAAACCAGCTAACAGCAGGAGGTTTCCGGTGGTTCTTTACAGACCAGGTTCCTAACAAAGAAGATTTTCAATTCATTACGGAAAATAAACCTGATAATCAAAATAAGTTATTTAACAAATCTCTATGGGAAAAACTGGGCAAACCTTCAATTGATACAAACAATCCACCTGCATGCATGAACCTGTCCCTGAATGACCTTCCCGGGGAGCATTGGAAACCGATAACTGGCCTTGAAGATAGATATGCTATTTCTAGTAAAGGAAGAGTAAAACGCCTCAGCAGTTGGACAACCTCCAAAAATAAAAGCTTTTGGCAGGAAAGGATTATGTCCATTAATCTGGGAAAAGGAGCTGGCCGCTATAACCCTTTATTTTATATCATGTTAAATAATAAAGGTCGAAAGATCCTATTAGTGATTTCTAGGTTGCTCTATTATTCTTTTGTGGAAGAATTTGATATGAACAATAAAACACTGGTCGTAATTAATGAAAACCAACCCATCTGGGATTTCGATATCTCGAAACTTAAATTAAAAACCAGAATTTCTTTACTTAAAGGAAAATCATAAAGACGAATTGAATTGCTAATTTGAAAAATGAACAAAGTTGAGTGGTCTCAGCAATTACAAAGATATACCACTCCAACAGCAACGGTTTTGCCGATATCAGAATCAGCACGGCTGAATTGTTATATACTTTAATACAACCAATCAGTCTGGTATTGTCCCGACAACATCTATGAACTTACCGAATGGACGTAAAGAGCAATTTTGGTGACATATTTAAAAAATATAAAACACTAAAAATCAAATATATAATCAATATGTAGTGAAAAAACTACAGAAAAATCTTTGAAAAAAACTAGGCTGACTGAAAAGTAATTATATAAATTTGCAGTGTACTATCAAACCAGTACACAAAGACACATGATTATATTTAAAAATTTATCCTTTGCTTATTCGCAAAAAAAAGTATTAAATGATGTTAATCTTCAATATGAGCCAGGTAAAATATATTATTTACTTGGACCGAATGGATTCGGGAAATCAACCCTGCTGCGTAGTATTGCGGGTTTGCATCATCCACAGACTGGGACTGTAGAAGTTAATAATCATCCGGCTTTCAAGCGAAATATAAATCTCCTTCAGAACATTTGTTTTGTTTCTGACGGAATGTATTGTCCGGATATGCTTATTACTAAGTTTGCAACTTTATATGGATCTTTATATCCACTCTTTAAGGCAGATGATTTTTATAAATACCTGTTCATGTTTGAAGTGAAAAAAGAATCTCGGATTTCCGAACTGAGTTTCGGACAAAGAAAAAAACTTTTCCTGAGCTTTGCCTTTGCTACCCAAGCTAGTATCATTTTACTGGATGAACCGATCAATGGTCTTGATATTAAGAGTAAAAGAGAATTTAGAAAGATTCTTACAGAAATAACCAATGATGATAAAACAGTGATTATTGGTACCCACGATGTGTCAGATATGGATATACTGGCAGATGGCATCACTGTTTTAGGACAAGAGCAAGTTATTTTTCATCAGAATACCAGCGATATTCTACAGAAATTAACCTTTGATATTGTGAAAGATCCCACAGAAGCGGAACAATCCTTATATAGTGAACAAACCTATCAGGGATTTATGACCATTAGTCCCAATCTTACCCATAAGGAAACCAATCTTAATATTGAATTATTGTACCATGCTTTGCTTAAGCAACAACATAAAATAACTTCTTTATTCAAATAAAACATATTATGAAAGAAAATTTTTCAATCTCCCGTTTAAAAAAATTATTAGCTATTGACTGGCAAACCAATCGTAAGAAATACATGTTTATCATCTTGGCGATGTTTGCTTTTTGGGTGCTATATGGTTTAGCAGCTCTTTGGCTCATAACATCTCTAAAAAAAGATATTTTTACTAATTCCAGTGCTATTAGGTTAGCATTTTTTCTTCAAATGTTCGGTTTTATAAGCTTTTTAGCTTGCGGGAGTTTTACGGAAATGGGCACCGATACAAACAAGACTTCTTATATTCTTCTGCAACCAAATACCAATGGGGAAAAATTTATGGCTAAGTTTATAATAACTGCAATTTTATTTTGGATTGTATTTTTTGTCAGTGCTTTTATAGGTTTGTATTTCCTTTGGAATATCTTTTATCCTATTGCCCTGCAGCATGTCTCTCCCGAATATCTGGTGGTTAAAAAATTTGATACATGGCATAATATTAAAATAATGACCAGCATGGAGAGTATTACCTATGCTTTCTTTTTTCATTCAGTTTTTATGTTGGGATCCATTATCCTGAATAAATTTAAATATATCACGACCTTATTAGTCGTTACCTTATTCTATTTTGCAGTAGCTTTATTAAATTTGCAGGCAAAAACAGATACCTATTATCTATTTATTTATGGATTTTTCACCATTAGTTTCTGGCTTATAGCGTATCGGAAACTCAAAAACTACAGTTTGTAAAATGCAATTCAGAGATCAAATACCAATATACTTGCAAATAGCAGATATTATTTGTGAAAATATTCTTTTAAAACAATGGCTTCCTGAACAGCGAATTCCTTCTATAAGGGATTTTGCCACTCAGCTTATTGTAAACCCTAACACCATTGTACGCACTTATGAATTTCTTGAACAAAAAAGAATAATTATGAATCAACGCGGTATTGGCTTCTCTATAACTAAAGATGGATACAAGCTGGTGCTTGAATATAAAAAGGAAGATTTTATAAAAAAAGATCTTCCTCATTTCTTCAGACAATTATATCTGCTTGATCTTGATATCCATACTCTGGAAGATGACTTTAACAAATTCTGCGAAAATTATAATAAATAGGTACATCGGTAAACTTATATAAATACCGTAATATCAATATCACGGACATGATGAAGTTGTAAAATGGAAGGACCGGTTGCCATTTCAGAAGAATAAATATCCCCCCAGCTAATTCAATCACTTCGATATATCTGTAATTTCATCACTGAATTCTAGTTGCTAACCACTAACAATGATGAAAGTATAAATAAAAGCTTTTTATACCTAAGTTTTTTTGTAGTTTATAAGTTTTATAAAAGAATTTTTACCAAGAAGTAGTGTCAATCGAAAGATGCACAAGGTTAGATGCTCCGGGATAAATAGAAAAATAACTTCGGCTATTCTGTTCTTCATTACTTATGAAGGATAAAGTTATTCCCGTAGGCTTTCTGGGATGTGGTATATTTTCTATAGAATATTCCTTTCCTTCTAACTCAATAATAATTTTGTACGCTTCAAAAGTGTTCCTATTTCCATGTTTATCTAAAATGGTAACATTATCAAATGGAGTTTCGCTAATAAATTCATTATTTTTCATATATTTTATAATTTTACTATTGGGGTATAAAATCACGTATCGCTACTTGCTTTTATTTATATAATACTAAATAATAAATTTAAATTTAAAAGCGGTACCAATATCAGATAACAATACAGATTTTTAACTATATTAATATAAAATTACAATGACATGCAAATTAAAGGTAAAATCCTTCAATTGCCTTTTATTATCATTGAATATTCATCATATAGTATAGCTTCCATATAAGCTATATGTTATTTTTTTTCGGATATATCAAAATATTTATGGTAAATTAAAAACTACAACAATTGAAATTGAATACTACATATTAAATTAATACTATAGCCTAAATTTGCATATTAAAACAGGATAAAAACTGCCTCACACCTGTCATTAAGCTAACTTCCTCATAATTAATCATGATCCCGGATTTACCTATAATCATATAGGTATTATTATTTTATGTCCTGATTATCACAATTATGTCACTTAGAAACTAACGAAACCATTATAATTATTCTAAAAAGAATTAAATATGTGGTATCAAAAAAATAAAAAAAACATATTATTTATATTAATTATTTTAAAAAATACCAACAATACAACAAACAGCTCAAAAAAATTATTAAATTAGCTATTTAAACGAAAAGCTAATAACTGTGAATTGTTTCTTCTATTCGAAATAAATTCCGACTACATAACTAAGATCAAAGATATAAAGAATGAAAAATAGTGTCATACTTATTTTATTTTTTACTATATGTAAACTGTGTGCTCAATCTGAAGTAATGGGGCAAAATTATAATATTGACAATGGTCTACCTCAGAATAGTGTGAAAGATATTATAAAAGATAAGTACGGTTTTATCTGGATCTCCACGGAAAATGGAATTACACGTTTTGACGGGCAACAATTTTTAACATTAGACCAGTCTTTTAATAAAAAAAGATACTTAAACTTTTTTGGTAATATAGAAAAGGATTCTATATTTAGTGTTGAAGCCAATGGAGATTTCACAGCTTTTATTACAAAGAGAAAGTTATCAAAAACAAAAATGGCTTCAAAATTCCTGAAACCAGTGATCTTTTATAATTACAAACGATATAACCAATTTAATAAAAATTCTGTTTCATCAAAACTCTTTACCGGCATCCGTTTTTTTATTTATCTAAATAAAGATATTTACTTTGTTGAAAAAGACCTCATTACCTATTATAATCATTCAACCGGGGTGACCAAAAAGATAAAAATCCAGTTTACCATGGATGAAATGAGAAATGTATTCATCCATGAAAATCATATTTTTATTGTTAAATCCAATGACCGCAAAATTATTAAAATTACCAACGGTGAACTATCTTTCATTGATAGTGATCCTTTGTATAATAATCCGCAAAACAATATATACTGGAGTCAAGGCTCAGGACAAGTATTTGTAATTAATAAGGATACAATATATTTGAGTGAATACACTGATGATAAACTACATCTAAAAAAAATTAATCATATAGCCAATTTCAATAAGCTACTCAGATCACTCTATATCAATACAATAGTATATGATAAACAAAACCACAGTTTATTTTTTGGGAGCCTAACCAAAGGACTCTACATACTTACCATTCCACAGTTCAGCATCTCCAGAAAAAAATCGCCATTTGCTGACAATGTTTTTTATACTACACTTCCATTTAATAATCGCAGCGTCATAACCCCAGATGGAACGATTTATGATAGTATATCAGACCTTGGCACAGTTCAAAAAGGTGAAATTGAGAATTATTTTTTTGCCTACGATAAATATTCGCTGGCCAACAACACCCATGATGATATTTTTTTTATAAAAGATCATAAACTTTACAAGCGTCTTAAGGCGTACCAATATAGTAAATCTGTACTTATCCCGATTCCAGAATATATCGATGCCGTATATGGGAAAGATAAGCATCTCTATGTGATAATATTAAAAGATAACAAGTATTACCTGTCACAATATGATGAAGAACTCAAAAAAACACACCTTTTATTTTCCTTTCATTATGCAGTAAATGATCTCAAAAAATATGATGAACAACAATTGCTTATTGGTGGAATGAATGGACTGTATATGGGTAATTATGCAAAAAAAGAAATTAGAAAAATTTCTGACTTTTCTATCAAAAAAATCATACAGACCACTGATAATAACATTTGGATTCTTACAAAAAATCATGGGTTTTACCTTTTCAGAAATAATAAGCTGATTAAAATGCCTCTGGATAAAAAAAGTTACCTGCTCGACCCCCATACTATATTGGAAGACAAGCAGGGTAACTTTTGGATTTCGACAAACAATGGATTGTTTAAAATCCCAAAAGCAACTCTTTTACAATTCGCCGCCGATAGAAATACACCGGTGACTTATTATCAATATACTATTGCTGATGGGCTATCCATTAATGAATTAAACGGAGGAGGAAATCCGATCGGAAGTATTTTACCCAATGGACAAATGGTACTTCCTTCTCTTGAAGGATTGGTGTTTTTCAAGCCCGATAAAATAAAGTCATTTTACCCTAAAAACTCAAATTTCTTTATAGAAAGAGCGAAACTAGATGATAAAGAAATGCCTATAGTTAAAGATACCCTTCATATACCTAATAATAGATTCACTACTCTTGAGATTTTTCTGGATTTTCCATATTTCAAAAGCCTGAATAATATTGACCTTGATGTCTTGATTGACGGTGGTGCAAATTGGAAAGATCTCGGATTACAGAGAAAATATGTATTAGAAAACCTTGAACCGGGATATCACCAGCTTAAATTTCGTTATTTACAGCAAAACAACAATTATACCTATAAGACAATTATTGTTAAAGTTGATTTTCTTTTCTATCAAAGTCAGTACTTTAAAATATTGATGATCTTTATCGCTTTGTTGATCACCGTTTTGATCATCAAATTAACCAATAATCAACTTAAAGTCAAAAATGAACTATTGATAAAGGCCAATTTAGAAATAAATGCCCAAAAAGAAGAAATCAATAACAGTACTGTTATCCGCGAAAAACTTATTGAAGCAATATCTCATGATATTTCCACTCCGATCAAACACCTTTCACATCTCTCTAAAAAACTCGATGATACCGATAATCTGGAAATCCAGAAAAAGTATCTTCACAGCATACACAAATCCTCAGAAATGCTTTATCATTTCACTCTGGAGCTAGGCAATTATGCATACCTTTTTTCTAATACCGTAGATGAGACAATTCCTTACCTCTTAAATGACGTTCTGGAGGAGAAAAAATCTTTTTTTGAAAATATCGCCCAGGACAATAATACCATTATTGAATATAATCAAAATGAACTTCTGTACTCAAAAGTCAACCGTTCTGTTATATCTGCGATCGTGCACAATATTATTGATAATGCAGTCAAAAATACAAGCCAGGGCAAAATAATACTCGATACAGTGGATAATGATAGCTTCTTTTCCATTAAAATTTCTGATAATGGAAAAGGAATGTCTGCAGAGCAGCTAGATCATTATAATAATATATATAAAATTCCTATTGAAGAGGTAAAACTTAAAGGTTCAGGTTATGGTCTTAAATTTGTTCTGCTGCTCTTAGATAAGATCAATTCTCAGATTAATTTTAAGAATAACATTCCTAAAGGAACCATCGTTGAAATAAAAATCCCTAAATAATAGGTACCATGATGGAAAAAGAAATATATTAATAGCCAATGAGCATCGAGGAGTAAGAATAGAAACTGTAATTATACTGCAAGATCAACATACAATATAAAGGATTAGTAATGCAGAGAATTCCTAAAGTTATTGAGAAAGGTTTCATAATGATTATTTGCGAGGGTAAACTTTGATTATATTTAAAAATACATCCCCATTATAGTTATTTAACAACAACAATCTGAATCTCGATGTCTAGTTGGCAATAGTGCAGATTGGAAAAAGTTGGATTAAAGAGAAAATTTGTAATGGAAATCTAATTGGTAAATAATAAGATCAAAGCCAAAATGATTATTGATAAAGACCAATTCAGAAATAAATGTTTTATTTTTTTCACTCCGGAGTTAGACAACTATGCATAGCTTTTGCCGATTCTATAGATGAGCCTGATCTTACCTGTTAAATAATTTTTTAGAGAAAAATTCCTTTTTTTGAAAATATCGCCCAGGACACAAGAGAAAAGCTGACCTAAAGGCCAGCTAATTCATTACCACATAAAAGAAGAAATATTATAAAACTATTTATTTTTTTATACATTATTTACATTTCACATGTGCATGGACAAAGCTTAAAAAGCTCATATGTTCAATCTTTAAAGGATTTTGCATTACCATTCTCCACAGGAAATTAAATACAATACCAATATGATCAGAATGATATCAAATATGAAACTAATTAGAGTGAGGCATTAACTTAATTTATTTTTAAGTCAAATTCGATTTATAAATTTTTATAATTCTATATTTTAATGTGCGACAAAAAAAAACATTTTACCACACAGAGTTATGGAATTTTAAAATAAAGTGATAAGTGATTATAAAATAACAACTTATTCACTGATACAACGCACTATAAAACCATCTGCACGCGTGTATGCAGTTAAATTTATCGCACTGACACCGAAATTAATAGCAAATGCATTTGTACTACTTTCAGTATTGCTCCAATAATATCCAAAACGAGCTCTATTCTGTAATGATCCAGTAGTCTCATTACGATACCCACCAGTAGGCAAAGTTAATGTTGTCCCATTATTACTGAATACTATAGCTGCACTGAAATTAGTAGAGCCATTTGTTGCTGCTGTAACCCATGTTCCTATAGTTGTATTTGTACTTGCACTGTTAAATTGTAACCATTCATTTCTGGTAGGCACTCTGAACCCGGTAGGACAAGGATCATTTGCCGTTTTAACTGGTGTTGCTTCCGTACCACTGTTCCATGATTTGTTGGCTGCTGTTGAAGTACTCCATCCTGAAATGGAAGCACTAGAAGTATAAGCAGTGGCTACAGGGTTCTTTTTACCCCATTGATAATAATTTCCCATTATTGACTGACTAGGGACATTAGGGTCTTGTGAAGGGTCAGCCCCAAGGTTACGCGTTAACATCTGTCTTGTCTGTCCGTTAATGAGTACATTAACCTGATCAGCAAAAGAACTACTGGCTACTACAGTACGACTAAAACCACAAGATTCACCACCTATAGTAAGATCAAACACTGCTGTGCCTGCCGTTAGAGGTGTACCAATAATGGTAAAATTCAACGTTCCACTGCCATTATTAAGTGTCCCTGAAGGAAGTATGGCTGTAAGCCCTGTTACTCCTGTTGAAGGAATACTGATTGCATCATAGGTACCTCCATTACCACCATTATAGGGAATACTTGTATTTACTCCGGAAGCAGGTTCTCCTTCTTCCAGAAAACCAGAATCGCTGGAAGATGAGCACATAAGTTGTGTGATATGGGCTGTAGCCGTAACCGCTAATGCCATCTTTAACCATCGATTACTACCCGCATCAAAGTAATAAAACCCGGGAGAATCCATACCCTCTACCTGTCCCGTACGATTATCAGGATCAGGTTCTTCAGTAACATATACAAGCACAGCATTCTGGTCTTCACCATACACACCAGCAACTTCAGCTGCTTTTAAAGCATTACCGGTTACGCGGGGAAGGATAAAACCTTCAGCAGTACTGCCATCAGTGGTTTTACTAACCACATCTAAAGTGGATTTTGGGTCGCTATTATTGATTCCCAGTTGTCCATAAGACAATATACCTAAGAAAACTGTTGGTAATAAATATATTTTTTTCATTGCAAATATTGTTTAAATTAAAAGCTTTTAATCGCTCTGATTGTATACCTATTTATATTTGATTATTGTCAGCATAATAAATTAATTACACTTAAAATCAAAGTTCAAAAAGAATATACGAATAAAAATTACTGCGAAATACAACGTAATGCAAATCCATTACTGCGAGTAGTATTAATATTAGACGGGTTTACTGCGCTAGATATCAACGTCATACTAAAGCCCTGCCCGCTGCCATTTTCAGTACTACTCCAGTACCCTGCCGCAAAAGATCGGTTAATTAATCCACCAGCATAATAGTTACGTTGACCAACAATAGGGAAAGTTAAGGTATTTCCATTATTAACAAACACTTTAGCAGCGGTAAAATTGGTAGCACCATCTGTTGTACCAGTAGCCCATGTACCTATATTACTATTGGTACTTGCATTATTAAATCCGACCCATTCATTTCGTGTTGGTATACGAAAGCCAGAAGGACAAGGATCTTTAGCGGTCTTTATAGGAACTGCTTCTGTACCACTATTCCATGATCTGTTAGGTGCATGGGATGTATACCAACCCGGAATTGAACCTGCAGCAGTATAAGCGGTTGCTACAGGATTAAGTTTACCCCATTGATAAAAATTACCAAAGATTGCCTGAACAGGAGTATTAGGATCTTTTGTTGGATCGGCTCCAAGATTACGGGTCATCATTTGCCGTGTTTGTCCATTAACAATCACATCAACCACATCTGTGAATGACCCTCCTGCCTGCACATTACGGCTAAAGCCACAGGTCTCCCCCCCTATATCGAGAGTGAAAACAGCTGTACCAACTCCCGACGGTGTACCAATAATAGTGAAATTTAATGAACCACTACCATGATTAAGTGTTCCTGAAGGAAGTACAGCAGTAAGTCCTGTTACTCCGATGGAGGGAATACTTATTGCAGAATAAACACCTCCGTTACCTCCGTTGTACGGAATTACAGTATTTACTCCCGCAGCGGCTACTCCTGACTGCAGTATTCCGATATCGCTGGAGGATGAACACACTAACTGAGTTATAGCAGCCGTATTGATGCCACTGGCCAGCATTTTTACCCAACGGTTGCTGCCAGCATTAAAATAATAGAAGCCTGGAGAATCCATCCCCTCCGTTTGCCCTATACGATTATCAGGATCAGGCTCCTGAGTGACATACACCAATGTAACATCCTGATCTGCTCCATATACTCCTGCTGCTTCTGCATCATGCAAAGCATTACCAGTTACTCGTGGAAGGAGAAATCCTTCAGAACGGCTTCCATCTATTGTTTTACTCTGTACATCCAGGGTTGATTTAGGTACAACATTATTAACACCAACCTGACCGAAAGATAAGGTACCAAAACAAATTATTGGTAATAAATACAATTTTCTCATCGTTATATAATTTTAATTTATTTGTTATCAATTTTTAAGAATCATGTGAGATCCTTTGCACAACAAATATAAAAAGTTGTTTTCAAGTAACTTATTATCAGTCAGTCGTATTATCACTAACACATGTAGTTTTTTAACTAACAAAAGCTTAAATAAAACTAACTTTCTTATAAAAATGGTAATAATTATAAAAAATTTTATAAAATCCCAAGCATCTAAAAAAAAAGCGAAGAAACAAAATTGTTTCTTCCGATATATAGCATCTAGATTATTGCTAACTTTTGCCAAAAAATTTTAAATTCTGTCGAAGTAGTATTATTTCTTTTTCATATAGGCTTGTTTATTTTCCGTGGTAACTCCAGCAGGAAAAACTACTACCATGTCATTATCCAGTTTTTTAATAATGAGCGTATCGATACCTTTTGAAATCAGTTTTACATCTTGAGTACGATAAGTTAAGAAAAGAGTATTATGAGAGTTGTGCCATTTTTCATACAAAAATGTATGCACATTAAGAGAAGTAGCAGTAACATCTTCGGAGAGCTAAAATCCTTGTTTTCCGTTTTCCATACCTTCAACAGGCTGGAGCCATTTACCTATAAGAATAATTATTAAAATAATTTTCTTTTCCATAATGCATTAAATTTTAGGTTTTCGAAATAATATAATTGATTGTTTTATTATCTGTTAATTGATTCACTTTAATTTATCAGACTCTTTATTAACCCTAATACTACAGAAAAACAATTAACTGCTATATCATGTACAAATTTAGAAGTATATTATTCCAAAATCACCTAATTATTATAGCTTCGTAAAATAACACTACGCTTTCGCAAATTCCACAAAATCCATATATAAATTTAACAATATGAAAAAAAAGAAAAAAAAAAAAAAAAATGAGCATACAATTGGGAAATGAAGTTTATTCCATTGTTTGAAAAAATATTCAGAGAATATGAATTTATGAGGATAAATTGAATGTTCAATAGAAATGATATCAATAATTCATCTTTGGAATTTTTAACAATAAATTATTTATCATACACAGCTCTATATAACTGTTCATATTCTAGATAAACTTATAACCTCTATTCACAATTACAAAATTTCGCACTGACAACCCATGATTAATCACGCAGTAAAAAACAAATATAATTATTAAAACTACAAATAAAAACAATATTATAGTTAAAATACTACAATTAAATAACGAAAATACTATACAGTTCAAAACCTATTCAATAACTATACTTTTTACATTTGTATAAGAATTTACAAAACGTATTTTTTATAGCGGCTTGTAACTATGAGATATAAGTATGTGAATTTTGATTTTTAAAAATTTGTTTAACACAAAATAACTATACTAATGAAAAAAAGTTTATCAGCTATTGGTTTATTAGCAGCAATAGGTTCTGTTCAGGCGCAGAACGTTCTACTTCATGTAGATGACACTGCTATAACTTTTGTAAGTAAAGGTACACTGCTTTACAACGGTGGGGGGTTACAAACAAGAGGAACTGGTACCATTGAAAACCACGGAAACGTTATTGTTTCAGGTACTACTTCAGACTCCTTTAAAACGATCACTACAGGAGGAGCAGACAAAACAGAAGGCTCAGTAACAGGTAATTTTATTAACAAACTTAACGAACCCACTGCTTACGCTTCTGTCAATGTAAACAGTCCTTCTGCTACCCCTGTTTATACTTATGGGCAACTGTATATTAGTGGGATCCCACAAGCTAATATTACAGGTATTGTAGACCAGGAGTTCAGATCAATAAAACATGGAAGTTATCAACAAATTGGACTTCCTTTTTATGATAAAACGGCTTCTACATTAAGTGCAGAATTAGGAAAGACATTTGTGCAATCCAGGTATTCTCAAAATGAAATACTTTGGTCAAATAACAGCAACACTGAATCGACTAATTTTGGTTTAAGCTCTAAATTCGGAGTAGCAACTCCCGGTTCAACATATTATATGCTAGGAGGGCTAAATCTTGATGTAAGCAACACAACAAGAACTCTAAAAGGACGTCCGCTAACAGATATCGGAGCTGCTATAACTTTACAAAATGCGGCAGCTGGTATCAACTTTGGACCAACAGGTGCTCAGAAAAACTCTTATAACGAGTATTATAACAGTTATATACAGGATGTTTTTGAAATTGCCTCTGGCGGAACTGAATGGCAAGGCAATTTTGGTAGAAATATATATTCTTTGGCTAATCCATTCCTGACAAACTTAGATTTAACAAATGTCGCTTATAATGAACCAGCTGCAAACGGAGATGGTGTTTATTTAAGTACAATTTATGGAATTAAATTACAGCCCGGAACGGTAACTACGAATAGTGGCGGTACCATAAGTACCGGCCCTGATAAATTTGTTACATTTAATGCAGGCATTCCAACAGGAGATGTCGACTATATGGTAATCAGACCATTAGGAACTTTCGCTATTAAGCTTAATGATAATACTGCAGCCGATCAGCTTAATTTTTCAAATCTCAGAAGATTTAATTATTATAGCAGATCCGGTGGTACGGATTACAATGTAAATGCAAATAAAAATAATCCGACGACAAATACCGTAAAGCAATTAGGTGTTATTGGTCTTGATGCCAATGGAAATGAAGTGGCAAAAACATATTATGTTGTCTATGCCAATGGAAACACAGGACACTCAACAAGTTCAAGAATTCAGGTTGCAAATTCATCCAGTCTCATATATACTTATGAAGAAGCTCCAGGTGGTGGAATTGATAACAACTATAAAGATGTGTATCAGTTATATATCAATGAAGCTAACGAAAGCAACTTTCAGGGAAAGAATATTGTATTAAAAAATAGTGATCTGACGAGAGTTAAATCTTACAAATTTGAAGTAAGAGAAAATGCACAATTGATAAACAATTCAACCTTCGCCCTATCTAGTGGTCTTGGATTTTATTATAATGTAACTGGAGGAAATGCCCAACCGATTAAACAAGGAGATATAATCCCAGCTACTACAGATCTGCTTAACCTATATTATGATACCCCTAACACTGCTGTTCTGGCAACAGGTAATACTGTAGCTCCTTCAAAAACAATAGTGGTTTATAATCCACAGATTACAAACTATATTGTCAGATTTGATCCGGCCTGGAAAAAAGCTGATATTGAAGTGTATGATATGAGTGGAAAACTGGTAATTTCTAAAAAAGCAGTGAATACTTCAACTGATTTTGTAATTGAATTAGATGGTAAAGTTAAAAATGCATACATAGTGAAAGTGGTTTCAGATAAAGGAGAAGTTGTTAATACAAAAATCTTAAAATAAAATATATGAAAATCATAAATAAGCTATTATCAATTTCCTTCCTTCTTTTCTCAGCTATATGGATTTATGCAGAAGAAACAACCGTAGTAATGAAAGGTACAGGACCAGTTGGGCCAGGAGGAAATCCAAATGGCGGAGGAGGGGGTACAGGGCCTGTTGGACCTGGAGCTCCTGCCTCACCGATTGATATGTATATATATGCGCTTGGTATCGTAGCAATTATATTTATTATTTACTTTACTAAAAGTACAGGACACCAAAAAGCATAAAATTTAATTAGATACAAAACCTCTCTGTAATCAGAGAGGTTTTTTTGTTTTGCCAATATAAATAGAACAGCTTCTCCCTGTCCGAGGTATTTTATCAGGTCAATAAAATATAAAGTTTAAGAAGCGAAAAAGTGCTTAGAATCCAGCATTTTTTTTGATATCTGGTATTTTTAATGGCAGATATCATTTAATTGTTTATATTTGCTGAGCTTTTTTATGGAAATAAAAAACCGGAGTTGGTCTCCGGCTAACACACAAATAATGACAATAAAAAGTTGTATATCCAAATGTACAATCACACTGTGCTTATGTTGCCCTGCAGAAAATTAGTCCATGAAACAAAACTGCAGAAACAAAACCAGAGTGTTTAATTCAGGCAAAGTAATTATACTAATTGAATAGTTAGCTTAATGCTTGTCATACAATTTTCTGAAAAATTTCATAACTGTTAAAATGTGAAATATATTTCAAACATTGTCTATTGCAAACTTAAAGCATATAAGGCAGACTATAAACGAGATTCATATAGTTTTATATAGATTTAAATGTAAAATAATCACTACATGTATTTCAGGATTATGATGGAATCAGTATCCGTCATATGTTAACTGCTCTTATACTGCTTCACTGATCTCAGCTGAGCATGATACCATCCTTTTTTTCAGAATTACAATAAGTTCATGACTTGTCTGAGGAAATAACTTTGATATGATACGGCTAATATTCCAGAACCTGTTGTTTTTGGTCAGAAAATTTATTCCTCCGAAAGAATTATAGCCCAGTATCTCTTCCACGATAAAATCCTGCTCAAATGCAGTGATATCTTTTTTACTAAATACTTTTGCCAGGCAGTAATCAGCACCTTTGCTTTTTCTGGTCTTGTATTTTTCAATGCCCAAAAATTTAAATGCAAATATTCGTCTTAAAGACCATTTGCTTAAAACAGAAATCACAACCGTTCCTCCGGGTTTTAATACTCTGAACATTTCTTGTCTTGTTTTGGAAACATCATCAGTATAGGAGAAAGAGGTAAAAATACTGACAATAAGATCAAAATAATTATCATTAAGCTGACTCAAATTACTCATAGAACCTTCTATATATCCCACTTCCGGGTGCTGAGACCTGAGAAGCCGTATCATATGTTCAGAAATATCCAGACCTGTATATTTAATCTTTTTATTACTGGCGGTGCATAATTCATATCCTAATCCTGTACCACATCCCAGATCAAGGATTTTATGATGATCACAGATAAAAGTTTTCAATAGTTTCTGAATAAATAAATTTTCTTCCTTGCTCCAATTATCGGCATACAGTGAATTGTAATCTTTTGCTATATTATTCCAGTATCTCCCGTCACTTCGCTTCATTTTGCTCATAAGTATTGATTTGTAATTAACAGATTAATTGAAATCTATTTTATTAATAGAGTTGCAAAATTAAACTTTCACCTCTATACCTATCCTGAAACTATTATAGTTTTATATAATGGCTTATATAAAATAATCACTACCATGAAAAAACAGCATGAAAGCTTGCTAATTAGAACTATAGAACTTTTATACAATAAAAATTAACCGGTCTATAGAGATCATTAAAATCAAAAATTTAAATAATCTATTCATAGAACCTATTGTTGCTTTGGTCTCTTAATATGATATTTATCTTAATAGCATTTTTTATTGATTAATTTCTTTATCTTAATGTTAATGAAACTACATAACAAATTTAAAAGCTTACTTTGAAATATATTCACTTTTTCACATCGTATTAATACCAATAAACCATAGTTATACAACTATATGGTTTAAAAAATAGTATATTCTGAGCAATATAAAAGCTTTAGAAGTTGAAATCAAAATTACAAATATGCTTGATCAATTATTATTTCTATTCTGCAGTAGTATCCATCCTGATTTGGTGACAGGCTTTCCGTTGATACGGTCATCCCATGAAACAGTATACCAATAGGAAGCAGTGGGAATAGACCCACCTAAATATTTTCCGTCCCAGATGAAATTACTTTCTGTGCCCTTAAACATTTGCCTTCCATACCTATCAACAATAACGGCTGAGAAGTTTTTGAGTTTTGCGATTCCTGCAAAACTGATCACATCATTAATCCCGTCTCCGTTAGGGGTAAAAGCATTAGGTAAGAAAAACGTATAATACTGTACTGAGGTATCACAAAGAATCCCCATATTTCTTATTCTGATTGTGTATTCTGTATTTTTATTGACATTATAAAATATATCTGAACTTTGCCATAACACTCCATCATCAATAGAAAATTCTAAAGGAAGATTTTCATGGTTTTTGACAAAAATCTTCAAAGCATCATTTTCGTATATGACCTCAAGAATCTCCGGAACATGGATATAGGCAACATCAGACGAATATGATTTTGAGCAAACTCCATTGCTGATGATAACAGTATAGGTTCCTGCCTGAGTAACTGAAATCGTTCTTGTTGTTTCTCCAGTGCTCCAGTGATAAGTATAATTGGGACCATTACCGGCATCAAGTACTCCTTTCTGCCCCTGACAGATTTCGATATCCCGAAGAAGGGACGTTATGGCTGGAACGACAGTAATTGTAATATCTGCCTGAGCAGAACATCCATTCTGTCCTACTCCTTCAACATGATATGTTGTGGTAACATCAGGGGAAACAATCTGTGTATTGCCATTTCCTGATAATCCTGTCCATATGTAGGTCTGTGCTCCGGAAGCAGTCAAAGTAACAGAATACCCTTTACAAATTGTCAGCTGCTGAGCTGTTATAACTACCGGAGGAGGAACAGTATCTTCTAAAACGGTGACTGAACCCATCTTTACACATCCCATAGGTGTTGAACTGCTGATGCTTAATGTGTAAACACCACCTTTGTTAACTAAAGGGGTTAAAGTATTCTCTCCTGAAACAATATTTCCACCAGAGCCTGCTGTCCAAAAAAAAGCTGCACCGGGTTGGTATACAGACCCTGTTGCATCTAACGTGATGCTTGTTTCATTACATGTAATAGTCTTTGTGGGTGGAGCTATATTAACAACAATCAAAGAATCCATCTTCACTGTTACCGCATGCTGGTATTGACATCCTAAAGCAGTAGTAAGTGTTACTGTATAGGTTCCTGGTGTTGTCACAGTAAGGGTATTTCCGGTAGTACCGTTAGACCAAAGGAAGTTATTTCCTGTTCCGTCCGCATTAGCCGTTAATACCGTAGAATCCCCTTCACAGAATACAAGATTTCCTGCAATCTGCAAGTTCGGATCCTCATCTTTAACAATGGTAGCGGCAACAGCATCACTCTTACAAGATCCGTTATCATTCACCAGCGTATATACCCCTGCTGCATGCACAGTTATGGATTGTGTCATCTCTCCGGTCGACCAGATGTTTCCTACAGGCAAACTGGAGGTGAGTACAACAGGAATATCATGACAAATCACTGAAGAGGAAACATTGATAACAGGCTCAGGTTTTGTATTGACAATTAGCTGCAACTCTGCTATACTATAACAGAAACCATAGGATACGCGAACATATATTGTAATATTTCCCGAGGAATAAGCAGTAGGATTTGATAACGTATTGGTATTTCCGGCATTAGCATCAGTCAGATTTTGATAATATGAAAAACTGACACCCGGCTCTGAAGAAATAACCGTTTCAGCATCTTTTAAATTAAATACTGCTGTATTCGTAACTGAACAGTTGCTAAGTGATGTATTTTGAACATTGGGTGTTTTTGAAATATTGATATGAAGACTAACCTGTTCACAATCCGGAAATTCCGGATCATTCCCGCAAAATTTATATACAATAGTGTCAGTTCCGACATATCCTGAAACAGGTGTGTAAGTAATTTTTCCTGTTGTGGAATCCACAATTGCTGTGCCATGGGAAGGTGGTGTAATGATCACAACACTTCCGGGAACCACAGTTTGTGAAGATTGTGAAAACTGGGGAACAATATTGAGATGATCCCCGCAGATAGAATCATTCTTCGTAGTTTCCTTCAAACAGCTGTTAATCTTGTAAACAGGAGTAAATTTAGGCTCACATGAGCCGGCAGTTATTCTTACCGTATAATTACCTCCCTGAGCAGGCGAATATGTGTTAGTGGCAGCTCCTGAAATACTGCTTCCGTTACGATACCACTGGTAGGTATCATAGCTATCATCAACCTCAAGAGTAATACTGGGTGCACATTCACCGGATTTTTTCATAATAACAGGTATTGAAGAAAAACCTGCAAAATATCCCCCATATCCAGCATTGCTATAACCTCCGTTAATTCCAGCCGTAACCGCTTTATCTGAAGTAATAGTTGTGTTTCCTGTAATATTCTGTATTGAATAAGTCACCCAGTCATTATTTCCCTGAAGAGGATATGGTCCCTGAACAGATGTTGGACTAGCACCGTTAACCGTAATATGGGCACCAGTTTGTGTAAGAATATTCATCCTTACAGATATGGATGAGATATTGGGCATTTCATTAATCTTCCCGATTTCATCAATTTTTCTTGGCAGGAAGCAGTTTAAAGGAGGAATAAGGTTATACCCACCAGTATAACCTCCGGATCCTACTCCTACCAGTTGATAGAGATAGACGTTTTTGGAAGTTTTGACATACATATTAGAATGTCCGTTCCCCTGATTAATATACGCATTAGCCAGAATTCTATAATATTGTCCCGCGTTAATTGTTGCAATAGGCACAGTGCCATTATTAAGGTAAATCTGTGTATTATTTTCAGTGGCAATAATAATTCCCCCGTCCACATTGTAAGGACTTGTAGAAACACTTTTAATCATTGCAAACTCGTTTCCAAGACGTGAAACTGGAATAGACTGGTCCATAATCAGATCAGAACCATCATTTGCTGTAGTGGCAAAAAATCCATTGGAATTACCATTGGTAACGGATATGGGCTTATCAGCACTAATTTTTGCGCCAATAAATCCTTCTCTGTTAGCGGTTATATTAGTTATACCTGCAAGAGTATACGACTGTCCTTTGTTTAATGTTACCGTTAGCACACTAGGGGTTGAAGCGATATTCAAAAAACTGATTGCCGGATTATATCCTGAAATATTCACGGTCGTATTATCTTCTGTCGCCAGAATTCCTGCTGTAAAATTATAGTTATTGGAACTCGCGGTTACAGGAGCAACAGCAGCAAAAAATTCAGTTCCTATTCCTGCCCGTCCTTTAGAGGTGATAATCTCAGCGTGAGCACCTGTAGCAATTCGCATCGTTAGGAAATAAGGCTTTTCCCCAACAGTATATATTCCCTTATTAGATTTTGAAGCTGCTTCAGAAGTTCCAGTCAATTTTATGTAATTAGGTTCTACGATAAAAGTTGCAGGAGAACCTTTACTGATAGTAACACTTCCAATCTGATTATTATTGCTATAAATTTTAACTGTAAATGGTGTAAATGAATCTGTTGAAAAATAGAGTCCGTGATTATATGAACTTCCCATACTGTCAAAGTAAGGAGCCACCCAATGTTCTGTATCTCTTTGTCCGAAAATTTCTGCCAGTGAAAAAAATAGGAAAAGAAAAAGTAATGTCTTTTTTACTTTAGACAAAAATGCATTAGATATTATCATATCTTGAAAGATAAATTCAAAAATGCAAACTTAGGAACTAAATTATTGTAATAAAAAAAGTCAGCTATAGTATTATATGGGTTTAATTATAGAATATTATCGATTAGTATGATCATAAAAAGACTAGGATAGATAAATCTATTGTTCACAATATTAATTCTAAGTTAGATATTTTAAAAGATGTCTTGCCTGCTATATGATATGAAAGAAATAGTATAAATTCTATGTCTTCCTGTGTTAAAGTAAAAGATAATGAGTTTATCAAGCAAACAGTATTAAGCACATGTTTCTATGATTCTTATTTATTGTTAAGAGGCCGTCTGCTTCTGAAGAACCTCGATATATATGTCACATAATAGCTAATGCCTTTCCAATTGCAGGGTTAGCTCAATAGTCCCATATGATTATCCTTGTAGTTTAATTGAGATAACACTGATAGACTAGGTAAACTAAATTATTCACTGATACAGCGTATTGAGAAGCCATCTCCACGAGTGTAAGCAGTGGCATTTACTGCACTAATACCAAAATTTAAGGCATATGCACTGGTGCTACTCTCAGTACTACTCCAATAATATCCAAAACGAGCTCGATTCTGTAATGATCCTGAAGCCTCATTACGGTATCCGCTAACAGGAAGAGTTAAAGTATTCCCATTATTATTAAATACAATAGCTGCAGTGAAATTAGTTGGACCATTTGTTGGTGTGGTAGCCCATGTTCCTATAGTACTACTAGTACTTGCGCTGTTAAACTGTACCCATTCATTTCTGGTAGGAAGCCTAAAGCCTGATGGGCAGGGATCGTTTACTGTTTTTAATGGATTGGTTTCTGTACCACTATTCCATGCTTTATCAGCTGCTCCTTCTGTACTCCATCCGGCGATGGCCACATCAGGAGTATAAGGCGTAGCCACCGCATTCCTTTTCCCCCATTGAAAATAATCTCCCATAATAGCTTGGGAAGGCACATCAGGATCCTGCGTAGGGTTTGCACCCAAATTTCTTGACATTATCTGACGGATTTGACCGTTAATGGAGACATTTACTACATCATCAAACTTGGTTTTCGGTTGTACTTGAAGACTAAAACTGCAGTCTTTACCCGCAATATTGATGTTAAAGATAGCTGTGCCTGTAGTAAGAGGTATTCCAGTAATGTTAAATACTAAGAAACCACCGCCAACACTAAGATTTCCTTGATAAAGGGTTGCGTTAAGATTTGTAATACCCATAGAAGGAACACTCAAAGCAGGATAGACTCCTCCGTTTCCACCATTATAAGGCACAATAACACTGACCCCAGAAGCTGGCCGTGTGGCTTCCAAAATACCTATATTGGTAGAAGAAGAACATAACAACTGTGATAAAGCTGCTGTAGCGCTACCCCTGGAGATTATCCTTACCCATCGGTTACTTGCTGCGTCAAAATAATAGAAACCTTTGGAATCTATCCCTTCTACCTGGCCAGTACGCCTTTCAGGATCAGGGGGGGCGGTAACATATACCAAAATGGCATCTTTGGCATTGGAATATACACCCTTTAATTCTGCTGTTTGAAGAAAATTACCCGTCAGACGAGGGATTATAAGCCCTTCTGAAGCATCTATAAAGGTTTGTCCATAGAATAAGCTACCAAAAAAAATCGTTGGTAATAAATATATTTTTCTCATGTTTTTAATATTTGATAGTTAGTTTTCATTTGGCTCAATTAGTATAATCTGTTTTATTCTTCTATAGATAAGATTCAATAAATCATTAAAAACGCATTTTGACAATAGTTAGGATCAGAAATTTAGACGTTAATTTCATATGACGATCTTATAAGCTCTGAAAATTTTGTGTTAGTTATTAATTCTGAGATGAATTCCTTTATCTCTTTAAGAAAAATTAAAACAAATGTAATTTTTTAATTTATAATACACCAACTACAACATATCGGATTATCACTAATATTATGTAGTTTTTTTTACGACAACTTAAACATATGACTGTTAGCATTCTACAAATAACTAAACAGTACTGTAAGGTAAATTCAGAACAAGACACTACCGCACGTACGGATATTCTGTACGTTGTATTTCAGAATAGATCCTATTCATTTAATTCGTTAGTCTCTCTATTAAGCGGAATTTATTTGACTATTTAGGCCAAATTTAACATTTGTTAATATAATGTTAAATTTGTTTTATAGCTTTTAAAATTTTATCAAAGTAATAAGCATTAATACATTATTAAAATAAGTTTGTGAGTTTGGTTTAAATCTGTGCGGCAGAGCAATTTGCCGCACTTTTGAAAAAAATAAAACTGATCATGAGCATCAAACAAAAACTATTATATGAGTAACAATGACCATACACTGTTACAGCGTATATTCTAATTGACACATGAAAAACAAGAGTCAATATCACTGGATTTACACCTTTATATCTTAAAGATATTTTCTATCTGCTTCTTAAACTGTAACATATCTCTTATTAATACATCCTTACTTTTTTGTTTATTTCATGCTGAATATGCCAGGGGTCAACTTTACATCCCACAAATAATTGATAACAATAATTAGAATGGCTTTAATTAATAATTTTTTTCTTCATAATTCGTAAATGCAACATTTTTATTCTATTTATTAGTCTGATTTATAACAAAGAATTACTCATGTGCAAACTTATTTCAATTTTTTCCTTTAATGTTAGAAATTCATGTGGTTTTATATAAGTCAATATGTAAAACAATCATTATACTTTTAAACTATTTGGCTAATGTTTTAAGGGTTTGCAGGTTGCCGAGCCAATTTAAAAACCTTTTATTCTGTTATGGCAGAAAGAACTTCTTTATTACTAATCCATAATACTTTGCAGCTATCATGAACTCCTTGCATCGCTACAGGTTCATGTAAAATTCCATAGTACAATTCCAAATAATATGAAAGTGACAACAGAAATTCTACGTCTCCCTGCATTGAATATGAAGTAAAAAGATAATGCATTTTTTCAAGCAAACGATCTTTCCGTACTGTTAACGTATCAATACTGAATTGATCAAACAAATCAGCCTTATTAAGCCTTCTTGGAATAAAAGTCTTGGGATGACATTTCTTACAGCAAGGGATTAAGCAATCTTTATATAAATGATAATATTTCTCTTTTGCTCTTTGTGAGTAATAATGGATTCCAACTGCTCCATAGACACCGTCTACTTTTTGATTCTTTAAAAGCTCTCTCTCAGCATCAAAACGGTTGGGAAGATAATAATTGCTAGCATCTAAAAAAGAAATAAAATCACCCGAAGCGTTTTCAATTCCTAAATTTCTACTGGTTATATTCCCTTTATTCCTGCATTGATTATGCTGAAAAAGTTTTATCCTGTCATAATCCTCTTCAAGCTTTTCACATATTGTCAGCGAATGATCTGAAGACCCATATTCTATGAGAAAAACCTCACAAACCTCCTCAAACTGTAGGGCAGACCTTACTGCATTTGCAACAAATTCTTCTGCATTATAGACTGATATAATTACTGAAATTTTCATTTAATCGGTATTAGTTTTATATTATAATGTTTTAACAAGTTTAAAGCATAATCAATGATCATTTTGAGCAAAATGACGACAGCCTCTTTGAATTTGAACAACATTAATAGTGAGGATTCATTTTCCAGATCGCCAGGTTCTGGAAAACTTTTTTTTAAGAAACCTTATAATCCAATATGTATTTCTAACACATTAAGTGTATATATCAATTTAAAATATTCTAATAAAAATCCGGCAAAGATATCAATCTCGGCCGGATGAAGTGATAATTCAGCAAATATCTTTAAATCATTTAGCCTAACAAAAATATACTTATAAAAATGATTGCTTAAAGACAACTGTGTAAAAGTAAAAATATCTTATCCTCACCGCAATAGATAGCAGGTAGTATTTTCACTAATGATCTGTAATTTTTTAGCTATATCTCTACAAATTTCGTGTAAAATTTGACTTAATAATTGCAATATAATTCATTTATTATTAATTAAATTGAGTATGCATGTATAAGCTTTGTAAATTAATTTGTACAATAGTTATTGATTACAAAAACAAACTTAAATTGCTATTAAAGCTGTAAAGAGGTAGATGTCTGAATTTTCCAGGCAGATGCTTTCTGGTTGTCAAACGTTCGTTTTATACCATAATTGGCTTCAATCCCTATCCTAAATCTTTTGTAAGGTTGAAAAATAAGGTTAAGGCTCATATGGTAAAGAATTTTTGTCATATCGGTCGGAATAAAATCTTTACCACCAACCTTTGAATAGCTAGCAAAAGCAACAGAACTCCATTTTGGGTTCCACCAATGTTCATAAATTCCAACTACGTTAAATAACCGCAGTGTTTCTAGAAGGTTCTTATGAGCAGGGTCAGGTACCGCATCATACTTCTCTCCGTTCAGATCAGCATTGTAGGTAGCTATTCCGTTTCCAAAAGAACTTTCAAAGCTGAAAATATTTCTTTCATCGTATCTTAATTTTCCTGACATCATAGCACCCCAGCCTGCAATAGTACAGGTCTTGTAATTATCTCCCATATTTTCTTTCATAGCATAGCTGATAGGCATAATAATAGCCCCTGCTTTAATATAGCTTCTTTCATCTCCATACCTGTACACTCCTGATAATGACGGAAGTATAGCTCTTTTTCTCCATCCCAGATAATTATTTGAAGGAAGAGAAATACTTGGAGTATTGGGATCCTCGAGAGATAACGAGAGCGTTTCCTTTTTTGAAAAATGAGTACTATAGCTTACCTGTATTCTACGGGAATACAGTAATCCACTAGGCCCGTTGAAGTCAAAAATATTGGGAAAAATTTCAGTATCAGAAAAGTTACTTGCTGTCTGTCCGATTGTCAATCCTTTCCAACGGATAAAACCATGCTTAAATCTTGGTGCTGTCGCTCCGTTCTTACCGTAAAAATCTATTTCAAGATAAGAATAAAAGGAATTTTCTTTAGTAGTACTCTCTTTCTTTATTTCTAATCCTATCGTGGTCTGTTTCATACTGAAATATCCCCTTGCATCATCACGCTGAGGAACTTCTATGGCTTGCGGAACAAAGCCGTCAGCCGCACTCATATTTTGAAACGTAATTCCATAGTTTGCTTGTAAAAGAAGTTTTAAGGAAACTTCAAATTCATTATCAGCAGTTTGTGTTTTGGTGAGAACAATTTGTGCTGGAGCTTTTATATAAATAATTGCCATAATAAACAAGATTAGAGATCTTTGTATTTTTTTCATCGTAATATTGTGTTTTGTGTAAACTTTCGCAAGTTTTTGTAGTCTTATTTTTCCGGATTGAATATTTATTTTTTTAGTTAATACTGAATTAAACACCTATAGAAAAACAAATTTATACTGTTATCCTTATGTGAATCATGATTGAAGTCAGCTTTTTGTTCACATATTAATAATTGAAATATTACTAGAAAATATCAAAAGTTAAATCTATAAAAGCTTCTCCTAAGGGGAAGCTTTACATAAATGAAAAGCCTCAATAATTGGAAGGTCCAGTCAATTGGGCTTGAATAAGTATAACAGTTACATGTTCAAAAGGTTTTTTCTCATATCCTATTCTTTCGTGTCATCTAATTGATACGATTCAAGGGCAAAAAACATAGCCCCGGATACAATCTTTAAACCTTCTCTTATTTGGTAGTCTAGATAATCCTTTTATTAAAAGAAGTCCTAAATCATAAGTCAGGTTAAAAGCATGGTACTGACTTAATGCTATCAAACTACTTTTATCTGAAATCTGAGCTATAAGATACTGATATCACGTATTATAATTACCTCTGCTTTCTCCCATACATTCATCGTTTTTGATCTGGAGATCCGGTTTTTCTGAAGGTATAACCTTTCCCTTGCAAGCTATCGCAAAACAAGAATAGATTTTTCCTTTTGATTCTTTTATTGGTAAAGCATATCTGGTTATACCTATGGACCAATCCGTTTTATAAAGAGAAGCAACTTCTAAGGCATTGTTTGGCAATCTGACGGAAGACACAATTATATTGCTGGGCCTCATCTTTATTCACGGAAGGAAGGTGTACTTTTTCATTCAATGTAAGCAATTATTCCTCCTTTAAAAGGACCAGAAAACGTCTTTCATCTAAGAGAAAAAAAAACTGTAAAAATCCAGCGGTGGAAACTGTTTCGCCGGATGAAAGAAGATATTCTCGTATTACTTGAATAAGTTTTCCAGTTCCATCATAAAGCAAACCATTGATTTGATCGGTAACTGATCAGCTTCGGTAATTTGATGTTTTTTAAAATGATTTGATGTTTTTATTAATAATTATCTTATTGTGTGTTTTAAACAGCCAAACTATCTAAATAGACGTGATCCCTATAATAGTCAAAATGTAATTTCCATTGAAATAAAACAACCTTCTGATGTTTTATTAATATAAAATCAGGCTTATCATTCTAAAGTTCTACTTTGTATTAAGGATTTTATTGATGGTGCATCGGGATAAAAATAAAGTAGCTTTCTCAAAATGAGAAAGCCACTTCCTGAAATTAAACTTATAGAGAAATAAATATTATATTTTTGCGGGGGCTCCGTACTGCTACTGAAAGTAAAATATAAATGTTTTTGCATAAATCTTCATTTAATTCAATGACAATCAGTGCAGCTACGGACTATGCTCCCTTATAATGGTCACCACTTCTTAAGACAGGGAGTTACAAATTTATATAGGAACTTTGTGTTTTTAATTCAAATAAATCATGGTAGTCTTAAGTTGTCGTAACAAAATATATCTATAGTTAAACATGGTTATAAGTTAAAATATAATGAAGATTTCGGATATATTGTTAAGTATTTCAATATTGAAGTAACTATCAAAAAATTTTATATTCTCATTTGACTTTTTAGTTTTTTTAAAGTGCGGCAAATTTCTTTGCCGCACAGGTTTGAATGAAGAAACAAACCCTATAATAGCCTGTTAATGTGCTAGTCAATACCAATCAATAGAATTTATTCTTAAACACACTTATAAACAATCCAGCAACTTTTTAAATCACATAGGGAGGATTACTTAAATCTTGATGAACAAAGCAGCTGCAAACTCCTGCAGTATCTGCATTTTTAAGGGAATTACCCCGTCCTCGTCACCCAAGAAATGATTAATCCCGTTACTTGTAATATCTAAAGTAGGCCTAACAACCACATTGTTGGCCATTATTTGTACATAAGACAGAGCATCAAAAAATAGTAGGAGTAATAAATACATTTTTTTCATTTGTTAAATATTGTAATGACTATTTGTTAATATATTATGAAAAGTAGATTTCTTTCTTCAGTATATATTTACGTTCGGATAAAAAAATCATAATATACTATCTCATAAAAATTCTCCTTTATGTAATATTATAGGTTACGTTTTCACTATTGATGTTATAAATACTTTAGCAAATTTAACACTTCATTAGTAAATAAAATACTGATTATTAGTAGTATTATCACTATAAATTTATAGTTTTTTATCTAAAACAATTATTAATAAATATTAGTTTTTGATTGACATTAAAATCTAAATACTACTACATATAAGAATATCCGATGGGTCCGAATTAAATTTATTTTTACCAGATATACTATTGAGAATGAAAACCATTTTATATCTTACGGACTTTTACTATGAGGCTAAAGGAAGAGCCTACTACAAAGAAGATCTATATATTACATCAAAATTGAAAAATAACTTTAATATACTGATCGGCCATCCACATCAAGTAAATTCTTATCTGGAATATGGAGATATCATTATTTTCAGAAATACAGGATCTGTGATGAATTATGAACCTTATTTCAAAGAATTTATCGACAATGTTAAAAAGAGAAATCTTTTAACATTCAATTCATTTGATGGAAAAGGTGATCAGAAAGGAAAAGATTATTTACTGAAACTGACAAAGGATAATTTCCCAGTTATTCCTACTGTAGAAAATAGAGATGAACTGCACAGACTGGGAACTCCTGGAAGCTATATGGTTAAAATGAAGAATGGTGCAGATTCAACAGGTCAGGAAAAAGTGAACAATAAATATATTCATACCACAGAACTTAATGGTAAGATTATACAACCCTTTATTGATTTTAAATATGAAATCTCTTTTGTTTATCTCAATGATCGGTTTCAATATGCTTTATATGCACCGGAAAAAAATAAGAGGTGGGAGCTTATTGAATATTTTCCCTCAGCCAGGGAAATTGCATTTGCAGATCAATTCATTAATTGGAATAACCTTAAAAGAGGGATTACAAGAGTAGATGTCTGCTGTCTTTCTGATGGTTCTCTTCTCCTTGTTGAATTAGAAGACCTTAATCCTTATCTTTCCTTGGAAATACTGCCTAAAACTAAACAGGACAGATTCATCAAAAACTGGGTAGAGATATTAGATATTATGTAGATAAACGGGATGTTTTACTCAATAGCCAGATAGAGAGTAAAAAATAAATCTGACTTATTGCGCCGGATTCTTAATAAAATTAATATATCATTCAGACCTGTTATTAAAAAAATACATCTTCGAGCAAGATAATGAATAATAATTTTAAGGTCTGTAAACAAACTTATAAAGAACCTTTTTGTCATGAATTCTGAGACGGCAGTAATAAATCTAAAAAATGCAGTAATTAAACTACAAACCTATATCTTGTAATGATACATTTACCTTGATTTTATTGTTATATACTACACTGAGAGCTTTAATAGCGATGCAGCTCCTAAAAATCCGAAACTTTCTAAAAAATTCAGTAAATGATTGTTACATCTTTAATCCGGAACACCATAGAATTTTGATGTTCCAATAACTCATAAATTTCCGTGGAAGTAATCATAGTCGACTCAGGAATAATATTTCCGCTAATATACAATGATTATATACTAAACAAGTTTTAAAAGTTAAAATTACTTGGATAACCGTATCTTTATTCGTATCAATAGTTAAAAAATCTGTTCATCTTTTTGCATTGTATTGATGGCTTGTATTCTTTCACGGGTAAGTGTCAGTCAATAGCCAGTAACAAATGTTTTCGTATTCCAGACACTTGAATAACTATGTAATTTCTAGTTCATTGCTAATCACCAGAAATTATTTAAGTATACTTTTCATTAGAATACACTTTAATTAAAAACACATATACCCAAGTAGAAGAAGTAGAGAATACTTAAAAAAAGCTTCCCATTAGGGAAGCTTAAACACTAAAAAAAGCCCTTATAATTAATGATGAATCCTAACCATAAGGAATAATGTAAATATAATATCTGAAAATATGAAAAATTATGAGTAGGATCAGTTTATATAGTTAATAAAGGATAAAATAATCTCAGCAAAAAATTGAATAATACAGTACTTCTCCGCGAAAAAGGACAACTGTGACGCATCTAAATGCGGCTAATGAAGTCTGCGATTCAACTGTACAAGGGGATTTACAAATCTTTCTTTGTCGTGATATCGGAATTTTTTGATCTATACAAGCCAAAATCAAATATTCTGAATCTTGATTTAAAATAACTTACTACATGCCATTTATTAAAGAGATGTGACTGATGTCAGCGTATAACCCAAAGGTCTGAACATCTCCTCATTCATATATTGGTTTGGAAATCTCATTTACCATCCCACCTGTAAGGTAGAAAATAATATAATTATTGAATGATCCGCATCGCAGAGTATTTTCAAACGAGAATAAGCAGAGTTTGCTTTTTCAGTGGGCACCATATCTACTCAATTACAATAAAGAAAAATAAAGATTTAGTTTACGGAGCTATTTGTCAATCTGCATCACTTTACATTTATAAATAAAAAATCAAATAAATTTAATCTTCTTAAAAATAAACCTGAAAAGAGATATAATAATGATTAAAATATATAAACTTAAAATATCAGATACAGCATCAAGTTGGATTTAATAATTTTGTTTCCATTATTATTTGCGGGGCTCCGTGCTGCCACTGAAAAGAAATATAAATGTTTGTACAATTCTTCATTCTATTCCAAAATTATCAACGGCAGTTACGGCAATGCACCCTAATTATTGTTACCATATCTTAAGACAGACATTAAGATTTTCTATAGAAAATTGTGTTTTTAATATAACTTAACTTGTAGTCTTCATGGTTATCTCAAGCAGTTGTAACAACATATTATTTATTAGTATAATTAATCTGTAAACTATCATCGGCTTTCTCAATGAGCTGATAAAAAGTGCGGCAAGTATATTTCATTGCCGCACAGGGTCAGAAAACTTAAAAAACACTTTTTTAAAAGGATAATAATCTATGATTCAATAATTAATACAACTTCTCTAAAGATAGGTAATAAATACATTTTTCTCATTTGTTAAATCATTGTAATGGCTATTTGTTAATAAATATATTTGTGTAAATTCGATTTCTTTCTTCAGCTTTATACATTTAAATTTGGATCAACATCATAATATCCATCTCTTGAAAATTCCCTTCCATGTAGTATGCAGATTAACATTTCAATATTGCTGTTATAGTAAAGAAATTATTTACATCAGATCTTCAACAAATTTAACAATTCATTAGTAGATACAATACTGATTATTAGTCATATTATTACTATAAAATAGTAGTTTTTTATCTAAAGTAATCATCAATAAGATATTCAGTTTTGGACTTACATTAAAATCTAAATACTGCAACTCATAAGAATATCAAATAGTTCTGAATTACATTTATTTTTACCAGATATACCTTTTTAAGAGTTGAATATTTCCCCCAGTTGGGAAAATTACATTTGCAGATTAATTATCAAATATAATAACATTAAGAAAAGGATTAAAGAATAGATGTCTACTGTCTTTCTGATGGTTCTCTTCTTTTTGTTGAATTGGAAGGCCTTAATCCTTATCTGTCTTTAGAAGATTATCTAAAATAATACAGAATAAATTCATTAGCACCTAGTTAGAAAGATTAAATACAATGTAGATAGAAAAGGTTGAAAGAATAAAGAAATCCGGCAAAATGAGCCAGATTTTTAATAAAATAATATATCATTGTTAAAAAGACACATCTTGGATCAAGATAAATGGATAATAATTGTCAGGTCTGTGAACAAATTTATAAGCAAACTTTTTATTCCTGAATACCAAGACATATTCCCTCTCATTTTCTTTATTAATATTCTTGGAAACACCTCCTCCATGCATTCTGTAGTAACAGTGAACTTTATTGATAAATTTAAATTTCCTTTTTTCATATAATCCCATATAGGACTTTGATCTTCTGCAATTTTTAAAGTTAGTCTAATACAATCTGCATTAGACAATTGAAAAAATATCAGTCGTTATTTCTGATCTTTTCGTTATCTTGAATATGGATCGGAATAAGGTTTTCATCGAATTTACAATTTAAAACAGTGATCAGATCCGATAGTATCTTTTATGACCTTTATTGAAGCATCTGTAAAACAGTCGTCCAGAATAATTGCTTCCCAGTTATGGTAAGTTTGATTGATTAGAGAATCATAACAACTTTTAAAACTTACCGTTATTATGGTTAGCTATAAGAATAGAAAATTTCATGATCTGGCATTAGATTTAGAACAAAAGTATTGACAATTTACTCGTAGCAGAGACCTTCTACATTGTAGTATTTTTGCTAATTATTTATAGTTTTTTAACTATAAATAAAAATCATTCCATACTTATAATTTCTTAAGATTATTATATTATATCTCAATTTGGTGAAAATATTTAATTTTTAAATTCATACTAAAAAAGTAAAGTAGTACCTGGAATACCGCTTCAAATATATATTTACAAAACGTTCAATAAAATGACATAGCTTTTCTCTACAGAAAAAATCATTCATTGAATAATTTACCTTAATTACATACACTGTAAATTACAAATATCAACATGAGCATAAATAACTAATATTCAAGATATTAACTCCTTTAAATAGAAATAACCTATTTGTTTTTTGCAGTTTTTTAATTATTTTTGAATAATATTTATCACCCAAACTTTTTTCGTGAATAGCGTATCATAATGTAAGCTGAATAGTTTTAATCAGAATCAAAACTGACGTGATCGTGTAACCGGTATATGAAATATGCTGGCTATTTCTAACTTCAATATCAAAAAATACTAATCATGGATTATAATCAGGCATTAAACCACAAAAAAGAAATTCTAAAAAGTTTGGAAGAATTAAGGAATTACAGTCCTTCAGAAATTATGATTCTCCCCTCAAAAGCAGAGGATTTCCAAAGATATATGAATGAATACAGGAAAGATCCTAAAAGATTTAATGATCAGTCCTGTATTAAATTTTCAACAGACAACAAATATATGGTGTATAGAATGTGTGAAGACCAAATCCTCAATTGCAGATAAAATTGTTTTAACCAATTGTCATTTTTGATAATTGACGATATGCAAAATCAATCAAACGAAAGGATTATTAAATGGCTAGAAATGTTCTGCTGAAGACAATAAAATAATACATTACATTCCTCTTGCAGTTCAAATATTATTATAACTAACTTTATCACTTCTTTTAGAAATGAACTTAATGAGAGCCTTGGTAAATCTCAAAATAAGGTTGAGAATTTGATTTTGTCGGGAAATGAATGTTGTCTCATTTTTGTTAAAAAATGTATTATTGTTAAAAAACACGACTTTATAAATTTTCACAACAGTTAATGGACAAATGTACCAGATTACCACCTCCGGGATAAACTGCAAAATATTTTGGATTACCCCGGTTAGCATCAAAGTAAATGCTTAGTCCGTCCGGTTTTCGCGGATGAGGATGATTCTCAATGAAATATTGTTTTCCATCCAGCTCTATGATAATCTTGTAAGTTGTTAAAACCATCTGATTTCCATCTCTGTCAAAAACAATAACTTTGTCAAATGGAATATTATTCACAAATTGATTTACATTTTTCATATATTAATTTTTTAATTGAACATAAATTAGGATAAAACCTAATATTGATAAATGATTCAGAGTATTATTTCAGAATAATTCTAAATTTCCCGATCTGGCTTCCAGAAGCCATTAAACTTTTTTGTATTACAATACTGTAATCTCCTACCTTGTTAAGCTCATATTCAAAGTCTTTTCCAAAAGGACCGTCAATACTTCGTTGATTCAGCTCAATGTTATTAAAGCGGATATTATCCTGCCCAGACTCCGGAATAATACGTCCGGATATTTTAGTTCTTCTGATGTTTCTCAAGTGTAGCACCAACTTCTGATTTTCATTAGTCAGTTCTTCATGAATTTCAATAGGAAATTGATGCATATCTACAATACGGGTAATAACTGCATTAGTAACCGTTCTTTCAGCTTCCTGACTTTTAACGGCTTTAAGTGTATCGGTTATGGGAATATTTTGTATTACCGAATGATAAGATATTCCTGTGTTCCCTGATTTATTTGAACAAGATAGAAACAGTAAACCTGATAGAAGAAAAATACATGGTTTTAGCATAAAATCGATTTTTTGCATTAATATAATGATGTTAACATCTCTGATTTTTTGGATCTGTGATTTTACCCTTCTTTAGCATTTTCTAATGCTACAAATACATGCTTCCTCTACTTATTAAATGACAGAAATATTATTTTTATGTTTGGTGTTAGACTTAAAAGAAAATAAATCCGGCAAAGGTTTTACCCAATACCGGATAATGAGAAACAAATAATTCAGATTTAAATATTCCAAATGTTTTTGATGATGAAATATTCTTTAAAAACTTATTACAAAGCTAAAAAGATATTTTCCATATTTCGTTTAAACATACTCGTATTATTACGAATAAACTATAGTTTTTAAACTAACAAAATATAGCATAATAGAGGAGTAAAATTAGAATGCTGGTCTAGAATTAACCATTACAAATAATAATGGCATAATATCATATCTTTTTCATGAATCTTATTGCTATCTTATTTAATAATCTCCAATACTTTTCATCAGTGTTTCAGCAAGTAAACTCGCCATCGCAATAATAACAGTAGTAATATGTTTTTGAAATTTCACTCGGAAATCCAAGGATGTACCAACTCATACCGAAAACACCACCCAGTTTTTCAATCTGAAAAACATGATGGGAGCCACATCGGGTACACACCGGATTTGATACCTCAATCCCTATTTTAGGATCTTCTGTATGTTCCTTTTCCAGGATATGTATGGCATCCTCAACATCAACATCAAAAACCTGTAGTTGTATTCCACCACCAGTCTTCGAGAGCATCCAATCAGCATTAAAAAGATTCTCGTTACCTATAAAACAGTTAATTCCGTTTTTTTCCAACAATTGCTTGTCTTCTCTGGCATTGCTAATTTGTCTGTAAAATTTAATACTGATCAATCTGGACATATGCTAATATATATATATGAAACAAGTATGAGCCACAATACAGATAAGATCGTTGCAGGTAAAAGTTTTGAAAATAGCAGCTCTATAGACATAATGACCTTTCATTCTGTTAGGTCTATATTCATTAATTTAATTGCAGCCTTACTGTAATCCTATAAAACGTTCGATTCTTACCAGAGGCTAAAGTCCGATGATAAATAACCTCAGCACAACCAACAGGTTAATAAAAAATTTTTCCATTCCTGATGGTAACAATCTTATCCTTCTCCATTTTTTTTAATGTTCTGATAACCGTTTCCTCACAGAGACCGGTCAGACAGGCAATCTGTTTCCTGGTTAGCGGTATCTTGAAAGAATAAATGAATTTCTTTTTCTGAAAACTTTTTAGATAATCCAGCAGCCCCCTGATTTTAACCACAGGGCTTAGAGAAGTAAGATACTTCTTAATAATACATTCATCATACATTCCATGAGAAAGGTTCTTTACCATAACTGATAATAATTCAGTACTCTGCCCTACTAATTCAAGAAACGCCTGTTTGGGGAGTCTTACAATACTACTTTGTGTAACAGTCTCAGCATTCATCGGATATGGCTTTTCAGCAAATAGTGTATATTCACCAAAACTTTGTCCATCTGAAAATATATTGTGAATGAACTCTTTTCCTTCTTCTTTGTAGCTGTTTAGCTTTACTTTGCCATTTATTATCTGATAATAATAAAAAGGAAATTCATCTTCACAAAAAATCAATTCATTTGGTTTATAATACCTAATTTCACCTTTTGCTAAAAGCAAATCTTCGTCTATTATCATACTACTCCTTTTAAAAAAGTTGAATAAAATTACTTAGGTTATAGTTTTGTAATACTATCAAGCTTCGATACTATAAGAAAGCCAGCTATGAAAGTATATTCTTTGTTCCTTGAACATATATACGATTAAACAAGCAAAATAAACCTACTGATATAGCAGATCTGCTTCATATTTCAGCATTCCCGGAAATGCCGTGTATCTGGAGAATCATACAGATATAAGAATCATTGTATCAGATACCACAATACTGCAATAAAGAATTAATAATTAGATTATTAACAGAACAAATGTAAAAAGTTCATTTTTAAAATTCTACTCATTCAAGGTCGTATTATCACTAAAAAAATGTAATTTTTTAACTAATCAGGCTAAGGAACCGCTGATTATTATAAAGAGAAAAAAGTTATAGTAAGCCTCAGATTTTCTTAATAAACGAAACGTATTCATTTATTCTACATCATGCTTTTCACAGTGTCCTTTATTCGTAACGGAAATTTTACCACCCGTACCGCAATGGCATGTGCTTTTTTCCGTGAGAACCTTGTGATTGTTAATACAAGTGTCCTTCGCCGTATTCTCCCACTTTGCAATGACAGGAATACATTTTATTTTGGTAACGGTGCAAATTCCAAAGGAACCAATATTGATTTCTGTCTGTTTATCTTCTTCCGTAGCAATTAACTTATTATCGGCTTGATAAAAGCAATTGCTTGTAACCTTCAGCAGTGAAGGTGTTACTCCTTTATCACATAATAAAGAAGCTCTCTCTGTAATGATCTCTGGCATATCTTACGGAACTTAATTGTAATACATTTATATCTACTTTTTTTGGGTAGGGTCTGTTGTTAATTTTTTATATTTGTCCAGATATTCCACCCCTTTATCAACACTTGCTGGAATAATTTTATCCAGACCAACCTCTTTTACTTTTTCCAGATCTTTTTCCTTCTTGGTTTTTTCAGGTCCTTTGGGTTTATTATCCATGCTGATTTTACCACCCTTTATTCCTACAGTGGATTTACCATTGACAATAGCCTCCTTATCTGAATGCATCATTAATTTCTCTTCGGCATTCAATGTAAGTTCTTTCGTTTTAAGATCAAGTTTCTTTTCACCTTTAGTTATAATTTCAAGGGCCGACTGCTCAATTTTTGCGATGGCCTTAGAACTGATCTGCGTGGCCGTAGTTTCCAGTTTATTCGCTATCATTTGCTCCATATTGACGGTTGTAGCAGATATTTTAGCTCCGGCTACCATTTTAATTTCTGCACCTGCAGTAAGATGAATCGTTTTAGGTGCATTAATTTCAATATTTCCTTTTCCATCCATAACAATAGTGTTATTACCAGCGTCTCGTATAGTTATACTACCTGCCTCATCATCCATTTCAATACGGTTACCACTCCGCGTTTGAATTATTTTTTTAGAATTATTCTCCGTCTGATAGCCACTTTTTTCAGATCCGTTATAATGGGTTCCCATAACATACGGCTTTTCTGCGTTATTGCTTTCAAACCCAACTGAGATTTCCTCACCTTTCTCTGGCACAAAATAGAACCCCTTCCCGTCACCTCCATGAGGTTGAAGCAAACGGAGCCACGGTGAACTAGTCCCTTTGTTTTCCTGCCATGGAAACTGAACCCTCACTCTTCCCATTCCCAGAGGATCATTATTATCTATTACCCTAGCTGATTGCTGCTCACCTAAGGGAACAGCTTCACCATCCTGATAAGGCGCAATATACAGATCGGGAATCCCTGCAAATTCATTGTAATAAATATTTCCGTCATGAAAATGTGTAATTTCAGTAATCCGGTACGTTTCCATTGCCTTTCCGTTAATATCAATCAGCTGAACCCTTCCCCCGATTTTTACCTCGGGATCTTTGCTTTTCCCCTTTATACAAACCAGGTTTTCCCTGGTTTCCTTCTCTTTTGTTACTGCCTCCTTTAACTCTTTTTCAGTAACATCGGAAATACCACTGTAGTTGAACAACATTTGCTGTTTCTTTTTATATACTCCTTTAGAAGCATTAATAGCAATAGCCTGAAAGTGGTTTTCTTTATATTGGGAACGAATTGAAGAAGACTTTGTTTTTGTATTGATTCCCTTCTTTGCGTCATAAACAGTATACTCAAAATCCTGGGGCCTGATGTTTAGTTCAAATTCTACCTCAATGAGATCAATATTTTCTTCAAGAACAACTATAGGCTGCACTTTATTACCAAATACCAATTCTTGCCCGTTATAATAAAAGTACTCCCCATACCGAATGGCAAGCCTTCGGATAAATTGATAGTCCGATTCTTTATATTGTACAGTATACGGTAAAGTATACTGAGTATTAAGGTTTTCAATAACTACTTTAATATCCGCATGCTCCTCGGTTGATTCTTTTACAATCTCATTAAGCTTTCTGTTCTCAAAACTATGGCAGGCTTTGCCATTTTCCAAAAGAATCGTAGGTGCATTTCCGGTTATGATCAGCTTACCATATCCATTTTCTTTCCTATTTTTAATATTGGTAATAATTCCGCTAAAAGACTGCCTTATACTTCCAAAACGATGGAAAGAAAGAGTGATATTTTTTCCAAGTAGAGTTTTAGAGTTTTCCATTAAATACCCTTCAAAACGATCAAGTGCATCGTCAGGAACAATGATATTAAAACCATCATGATCATTAGTAACCTGATAAAGTTCCAGTGAAAAACTTGATTTTTCAAGGAACGGTTTTCCCTCAAGCACCAATGTACAATAAACTAAAGGGCTTTCCTTTTCTTTCAGGACAGAATTTGTCAGTTGAAAATAAGGATTCTGTACTGCGTAGATGCTATTGGATACATCCGATGAATTATCAGACGATATAGAGTTATATATTTTTTTCGACATGACCAAATTGCATTGAAATTTTACTTAATTCAATATCCGCTTGTTATTTCCACATTTTTTCATGAATTGCATTATTAAGATCAAACTTCTTTGCAATCATGCGCATTTCAATTTGTAAAGGCTGGGTGCTGTTGGCATCAAATTTTTCTTTAAATCCGATGCAGTAGGCTTTTTCAAAAACCAATTCCTGAAGTTTACTTATAGCATCACGACGGTAAAAAATTATCTTACCGTTTTTTGTCTGATTATGATCCAGCATCCAGCTCAAAAGTTCGGGGTTTCCTGTACTTTCAATCTTAATAATAATCTCTCCTCCCTGTGGTATTCCTTGTGGTTTCCCTGTATTATCTGTTGCTTGGGTAAAACCATATTGACATTCGAGAATGTTGTACGTAATACCATCCAGTTCTAATTTGGATAAAAATGACATAATAGATTAGCTTATAGTTAAATAATAAACATATAATAATAAGATAAGCAGCAGTAAACAGATTACTACTGCTTATCCTTAAGGTTTATACCCATTCATTTTCATAGGCCCCGGTCCCCATTTCGATTTTTCTTGCTGAAATCGTAAATGCTTCAGTCAATGGATTATCTCCAGTAGAATCAAAATCTTCATTGTGCTTTACCAGATATCCCTCAGTGAATTTCAATTCTTTGAGAGTAGCTTCACTATCCCGCTTAGCGAATACAATACACCCGTCTTTTCTTTCAAAAGAATTGGTCATCCACTCGAAAAGATCGGTAGACCCTGTACCTTCTAATACAATATCAATCTTTCCACCCCTTGTAACGGTGGAAGGTCTTCCTGTTGCATCAGTTTCCTGAAATAATCCGTAGCTTACTTTAAGTATATTATACTCTTTACCAGCCACTTTTAACTTTGCTTTAAATGACATAACTTTAAAATTTAATGATTAATAAATATTGAAATACAATACTCGCCCAAACAAGCAACCCGTTAATTCTTAAGGATGGGCCTTAAAAATAATCGTTCATCGCAGTGAGGCTGTTTGTAATTTTTGCTTAAAACGGGGAAAGGTAATAGAATAGAAATCCTGTTTAATTTGGTTGTATCAATATTCCTTTATCTGGTTTTTACATTACCCAGCTTCCCGATATTATATTGTGATTTTCATGATACATATTCCTGAACATATTACATAATGATCTTCTGATATTTCATTCTAGTTTTGCTTATATTCTGTATCCCATTCATTACCCTGGTCCCCTTTATGCCCATCCATCTTGATCAAGAAGTTTTTAGCAGGGAAATAGGGTTTCATATGAATATCAAGGTGAATTCTATCCTTCTGAACGGGATCTTGTTCAAATCTTTTGATCTCAAAATTCTCAATTAATTTACCGGGACCCGCAATGCTGTCCAAGAAACCAACAATCTGATTCATGATTTCTTTACGGGTTACTGCCGTGAAATTTTCGAAAGCTCTTCGGTTTAGAAAATCCATCAGAACCTTAGTCACATAATCAAAAACCCTCACTACGGAATACGTTTGTAGACCTAAATTATCTCCGTTAAAAAGGGTTTTTCCTGAAAAGGCCATAACCTTTCCATATTCATTTACCATAGGAATAAGCCCCAGATTCTCAAGATTGGCAATTTCACTTTTTTTAAGATCAAATTTTACTCCTTCCACTTCGTTAATTCCTCCGAACTTCTTTCCCGCAGTAACCTGCGACATAAGGGTTTTATAGATCTTTCCTGCCAAAGCTGTAGAAGGAGGTATATACATATTTTCGCGTTCCTCGATTTCTTCAAACCTTCCTCTTCCTACAAGCCAATTGCAGGTCATCAGAACATTTGATCTGTATACATCCCCTCCCGTAAGATATGCCTGATCAAACATCTCCATTACGTCATCCGGTTCATCGAGGTGCTCAAAATCTGTAACAAGCATTACCTTATTTTCATACACTAGTTTTGCCCATTTCTCTATTACTTTATTGGATCCCAGATATCCCGGAATAACCAAGATTCCATAATTATTTTTAAGGTCAAGTCTGTCGTAATTATCCGTAAGTTCCGTATGTATGGTATCAATAAAACGTGTATTATCCAGATCTTTTAACTGCTCCAACGTTGCATTAACAATGGTAATGTTTTTTACCTTGGCTGATTCCGTATTTTTGTAGAATAAGGCAACAGTTCTGTAATTAGCCTCTATTTCCCTACTGTCTTCAATAGCTTTCGATAAATTGTTTACTAACAGCTGTTCCGCACATTTTTTTCTTTCTTCACAATCTGTAATCATATCCGATAGTGATTCGCTGTTAGACAACACACTTACCCATAATTTCAGAGTCTTTTTCAAGGTTTCTTTTTCTTTTTCTTTACCTGGCTCAGTTAAAAAAATTCTTTTTCTGGCCCTTCTGTCGGGATTGATATTCTGTACTCCATCAATAGATATTTCCAGCAAGTCAAAACCACCATAACGGGCCAGCGCTACAAGGTTGTCCGGCTGTGCGTAATTTTCTCTAAACCTTTCTTGAGTGGTATGTTGTTGTAATTGTTGTTGCTTGTCCATAATACTTCTTTTTATTTATTATTTTCCAATTCCAGGATCAGAGACTGCAAAGTGCTGTATAGGGCTTTCCGTGCATCCGGATCTTCTATGGCTGCTTTTAATATTTTATTGGTCTTGAGCTGCCTGATGATTTGCTGATATTGATTTTTTTCCGTTTCCAATCCTGATAGGAAGTCACTCTGTTTTGTAATACCTTTTATTCCGAAATCTCCCAGATTATTAAATTTGAGTGATTCTATTTTAGAGGTTCCGTTTTCATCTTCAAAATCAACTTTAATTTCTGGTTTAAAGTGTTCAAAAACTTTTTCTACTGTATCTAATCCTTCTACAAGTTCAGGTTTAACAGGATCATGAGCAGTTAATTTCTGTGCTAGTAGCGTCCTGTTCTGAGGAATTTCAAAAATGGATTCGCTTATTTCTGGTGGAACTTCGTTTCCTCCAATTCCTTTGTTTGATAACATAGTATGTATTTTTTAATTATTTATCTTCGTTTTTAGAGCGGCCAACATTGCCTCCGGCTATGAACCAACTGTATACTTAATTTTCAAAAATCCTGTAAGGAAGCATATGAACAGAATTATTTTTAAGATGAAGCAGAAAGCTATCACATAAATATTTCCATTCATCTTCATGAATCTCTTTAATGTCAGGATTTTTAAAAAGATGAATATCTATTGTTCTGCTGAATCCTTCTTTTAAGGCTGCTTCTTTCCTGGTTCCTTTTTGTACTTTAACATCTATTATAGTATCTTTAAAATGCCTAATAGCAGATTCTTTAATATCTGCCGGAGTTACCACTCTCCCTCTGCTAAGCAGCGCTGCTCTGAATTCTAAAATTTTATCCTGGGGTGAAAGACTCTTTCTTCCACCAAGTGAGGTGGTGATCATTACAGAATTTCTTTCACACATCAGAGTTCCCGGCTGGTCTGCAACAAACAATGTTCCCGGCCTGATATGATTGGCCTCTTCCGCCTGTGTATTCCAATAAGAAATATTATATGAAGCTTCAGATTTTAGAGTATTGCCTGTGATAATAAGATATGGGTTATGTATATATGAAAAATTCTTTTCCTGAGCAAGCTGATGCAGTGCTGCCATATTCTGACTGATCTGCACTAGCATCTCCCGGGTGGAATCACCTCCTATTGCTGAAAAGGCAGCTGTTTCATCTTTTATAACCTCTAACAGATATTGCAGAAGCTCGGAGGCATTGCGACGGTCAAACCTAGATACCCCTCCTTTCCTCAAAATAGCCGAAACGTTATCTCCTCCTGTAGAATAGTTTTTTACATCAAATCTTCGCCCTGCATCATCAGAGACATAATCTAAAGCTAAAAAATGATCTTCGGATTGAATCGGCAGAATATCAAGTCTTCCTAAAGCTCTTCTATAGGTTTTAACATTATATATATTGACAACCGGAATACAATTAAGAATAATACTTATATTCTGCAATACATCCTCTTCAACGGCTTCAGGAAACTTAAATCTAAGCCAAATCAAATCTTCTTCTTCAGAAAGGCTGCTATCAGGGAAGTACCAAGTAAAAAGCTCCTCGCTCCGCCCATTTGTAGGTCTGATCTTTTCCTTTAAAGTAAAGTAACGGGAGTAATAATATGTATTCACCTCCTGATATATATGCTTAAGCTCCAAGTAATTCTCCACAAGGATATTTTCAAAATCAATTACCTGCTGGTCTACATTATAACCTGCGGTAAGCTCCAATTCCTGATCACCTGAATACACTTTAACCTGCTTGATATAATGGGAAAACAACTCTTTTTGATATGGATTATTAATATCAATGTAAAACATCAGATTTTTAAGAGATTCTTTATCCGGAGTACGAATACCTATCCATATTTCACCTGCCGGAATATGACTCTTACTTTTCTGCAATACAGTTCCGGAAAAAGAACTCGCAACTTCCTTAATAATTTTACCATGAGCAATATATTCAACTCTGGCTGTAGTCAGACAAGCTTCTATTGTCGGACAAAAATAAATATCCTTACCTGTTACCTCACTGCGGTGAGCCCCATTTGATATCTTTTTTTCCATTTTGAAATGATCATGTAACGATATCTTAGATCCATTCTCAACGGGAAACACCTGAAGCAGTGATCTTGAGGGGGTTACTCCGGAAATCTCTTCCGGAAACAGCACTTCAATAACACGTTCTATTATACGTGCCTTGGAATTTTCCAATTCAAATCCGAGTTTTTCAAGTTCCGAGGCTGTTGCTGATAACATAAGACCAACAATAGGATCAAAGGAAGAATCTGCTCGCAGTTCGTTATATCCCCAGAGTTTTGCCGCTCTGCGGAATATTCTGTCTTTTATTTTTTCTTGATTCATACTATTTAATATGAAAGAGGTCCTATAAAAAATGACTTTTGAAAAAAGAAAGGTCTGTCCGTTTCTTTAACCAACCCTTTTACCGATACCATAACCTTTTTTTTTGCTCTTTTTCTCTCTGCATTTCCTATATCTGCATTTTTTACGGCTACTTCTATATCTTCCAGCAAAAGCCTTTGCTCACGTTTAATAATGGATTCCGTTACAGCCTTTGTAATAAATTCTTTGATTGAATTATCACTTCTGGGAAGATCAAAGTCAACTTCAAAAATTTCGGTTCCGAAACTATCATCAAATTTGCATCTTCCTAAAGGTGTAGTGACAATAATAAAAAGATGCTGATTAATCGATTGCTCAATGGACACCTTTTCAGCATTTCTTTCATCTATAATGCTAGCAAAGTCGATGGGTATCTTATAATAAGTTCCTCTCATACATATATCTTTAAATCGTTTTTTACTACTCGTAAGTTTTTTTAAGAGCTAAAATATTCATTATGTAATGATAGCTTCATAATCATTTCCATTTATCATTATGATAATTTATAGCCTACATTGATTTCATCTTGTAAGCAGTCAGACAATGAATCTGATTGCTTATATCATAGTTTAGTGTACCATTGACCAAAAACTCGTAGTTTTTTTGGTAGGTATATATTTTGATAACAGTCATTTCATTTTCGCTGATTTTTCTTACTTCTTTTTTATCAAATTTTCTCACGAAGATGCCATCACAGTTTACTGAATAGTCATTTTTATAACTGACTGTTTCCCCGTTGGTATATTGTATCTCCAGGATCTGATCTTTTTTAATACATACATTTTTATCGATAATCCTGATATACATAAAAATACTATGGCTCCTTTTTCCAAACTGCATCACTGCATAAACAAGTTCCTCATTGTTCGCTCTCAGCCGCAGATCTGGTGTACTGATGAAATTTTTATTTTGCAGTTTTTCCTTATTCTGGGTTATTTTACAATCGAACTGAGCTGCTTTCGAGTTAGAGTCTGCTATTATTTGCGCGTGCAAAAAAATCTCTCCAAAAGCAATACATAATATGGTAAAACAGGTTTTGAAGCGGTTCATTACTGAGATTTATATAATTGTCGGCAAACATCCAGATCAGTTTTTACCTTATCATATTCCTGTCTTAGGATTTTATTGATTGCCTGTAAACTATCCGCAGCCTTCCCGGTCGAGGATAATCGTCTTATCTCTTTCTTACGATCGACCAAGTCTTTATAACCAATGATAATGTTATTGTACATCACCTCATTTTTAATACTATCTTTCGGTATCTTCTGATACATATCTGCAAGAACCGATAATGCTAAGTTTTCATTAAAGAAATCGTTCTTCCCCGGAGCTCCTATAGAATCTACAGCCGACTTCACTTTTTCCAATTGAAAAGAAAAATGATCCTGAATTTCCATTTCCTTTCTAAGTGTATTATTTTCAGCTTTTAACAATGAGTTCTCCTTAAATGGGAAGTAGGTATTAAAAAAGAGGCCTGTAACTAACGTAAATACAGCAGTTAAAAAGAAGAAAATAAAAAACAGAAATGCACGTAATCGTTCTTTTTTATTAAGGATTTCCATAATATAAGGTCATAAAATTATTAATCTGCTAAAAGAGTGACTTCGCTTGGAATGAATTAATCTGCTAAAAATGAGTGACTTCGCTTGGAATGAATAATTGCATCGCGGTCATTCTGATTTTCAGAAATAAAAATACTGCCATCTCTTTTTTTACCGATATAATCCAATTGGTTAAGAATGGAAAATATCTCTTCTGCTGTTTTAATAAACCGCTCTATTTTTAGAACAACCGAACCTATCTGATTATGATTATACTCAGCATTCAGTACTTCGGAAAAAATTGATTCAAAATCCCCCTGGCTTATGTTACACCATTCTGTAAGGTAATTCAATAATTCTTCTTTTCCACAACCCGTATAGGTTTCTAGGCAATTCTTAAGTATCCTTCCTAAAGTAATGACTGATGAAAGCATATAAACCGGAGGAGAATACGGAGCAGACCACCGGTAACGATTTATTTCCGATCCGAGGTAACAGACTACTTTCTCTGCTATATCATCCACCAGTAACGATAACAGATTATTTTGTTTTTTAGCACGGATTTTTTGTTTGATCTGAGATGCAAAGAGTTCAACCTGACCGTAAAAGCGGTCAATTTCAACGTAGAGTTTTTTTAACTTTGTATGGCTTGATACACTTACACAAGGGGGTATATAATCTTCATCTATAGTACATTCTCCTGCACTTATAATTATTCTTGCAACCATAAGGTACCCTGATCTAAATCCCAATGTGTTTCTCAATTCGCTTTCCGCAATAAGTTCCAAGGAATATTTTGGCTTTGTATAAGGATATCTCGGAGGATTTTCATCAGGATCAAGCTCTCCAAAAGGAACTCTGTTGAAATGGTTTACCGAAATACATACCATCAGGTTAATATCTTCTTCATCCTTGATCACATAGTTTGAATCAGGGGATAAAAGTGCGTATTCAGAAAATCCAGTATCATGGGTACTGATATCAATTCGGGATCCGTTCGGTGTAATAGCCTGACATTCTTCCAGAACAACTTTTAGCAATTTATGCTGATCTACGGACGTGCTGACTTTTACAGCGTCATTAACAGGTAGAAGACCATAATCCACTGGTGATGTATGAACTCCGATTGAATCGCGTACAGAGTCACTTATAAAATTTTGAATATCTGTAAAATGTCCTTTATTAATCTTCATGCCATCTATCCAATGCACAGGAAAATATTTTAACTTTTCTATCATTTTATTTGTTATTTTAATTCGTCATATTCCCTTTCTTTATATTCAAAGTCAGGTATATTATCATTATCATTCAAATTTTCTTCGACAATCATATGCTGCGCCCGTGCACAGATTACCACACTGTTTTCTTCAATACCATTCATATAAAGAGGCAGGTCCGCGTCCACATATTTGGTAGATTCATACCATTTGGGCCGTAAAAAAAACACCCAATCATAAAAACCATTTTCTCCTTCTACTTTTATCTCGCTTTCCGAGTTCTTTTCATTATAGTCTAATATAAAACTGTAAAAAAGCCGGCCGAAGTCAATCCTAGTAGGGCCTTTGGCTTTATAGGCACTGTAATTTTTTGCATTCCGGTCCTTATCAATAAGTAAGGTAAAAACCACTAGGTCTTTCATTTCTTCATCTGTAACTCCTGGAAGGTTCTTATAATTTTCAGGAAAATGCCAGGTCCTATAAATCTGAGGAGGAATAGCCATTGCCCTGTTAAAAGTTTCGTTCAATACTGTGGGAAGAAAAAATAAAACATACTGTCCCGACATGAGAAAAACAAACTGAATTCCATTGAAGAAAGTATAGATTAAAGCAAAAGGAATAATACTGTAACCAATCATTAACAGTACAAAAAAGTATTCCAGTCCCTTTACCTCATCCCCGAATTTTCTAAAAAAAGTTCTGTATATATAACAATGTAAGCTTCCCACAGCTAACGAACTTAACTGATAAAAAATAAACTCAAGCTGTATATGATCCGCGAAAAGTTGATTATATCCAACAAAACCAATCAATGAGCTGACAATCATTACCCCCAAAAGATATGAATTGAATTTGGAGCCGTATATGCTTTTAAAATCCGGTATTCTGCGTCTGAAAATTGCAGTAAGGATAATACAAACAGAAAGCAGAACAAGAATGAAAACCAAAATTTCGGGTTCCAGCAAATTCATAAAATACTTCTTCAGTTGCATTATATCCTTGTATTATATCCTAAAACAGTATCTTTTGTCACATTCAAATCGAAATCTTCTTCTTGCTTTGAAAGCAGAATTGTAATCTCTATTTCCGTTTCAGCCGAAAAGAAATAGGAACAAAGCAAATCCAAAAACCACTTTCTTTTTCCCTCATTCAGGTAATCTGAAAAAAGCCCGTTTTTTAGAGGTCCTATTGACAGATTGATATGATCCGTATAGTGATCGTAATTATTACCTGACACCATGTCTAGCCCTAGCTTACAACTACCCAGACAGCTATTCTGCATATCATCATAGTATTTTTTCCAGCTTTTTCGGCTTATCCTTACCTCTTCTTCCATAAGTAAAGAAAACACCCGACAGGTTACAGCAGTATTGCCTACAATTTTATAAGCAAATGGTAAGATTCTGATTAACCGGGAAGCCATCTCGGGGGGTACATCTTTTCTGATACCCCACAGTTCATAAAATAATTCAGGAGAATTTGAACTATGCAGTTGGCAAAAAAGGTCCTGTTCAAAATTTTCAATACGGATTCCATAACTGAAAATTTCATTTTCAAATGGTTGGAAAAAAAGCCTTGAATTCTTTTGATCCTGTTTTTTAATCCTGTATTCCTGTATCATGATATCCACATTATTTTCTGCGGTATGATTACTGATATCATGCACTATATTTTCAGGCAGCATATCATATATGCTGTCACGGGACAAAACGAGCTTTAAAAAGGCTTCACTTCCAAAGCTATAATTGCCCGACTCCGCATCCAGAACATCATAACGATATGCCCTTGAAAACTGTCCATCCTTTTCTACAATGAAATTGTCGGATTGTAAATCATTATTTTCCAATAAATTATTAATAATCACCTCTGCTCTGATATCATAAGGTAAAGAGTTGATCTGCTTGGCAATATTTTCAAAATGTTTCATTCTTTCAGCTTTTAGGTTTTAATCTTCCTGCAGCTATATATCTCAGCTGAAAATACTTGTCATTAAAATCATAGATATTTAATCCACCGGCTGTACAGGCAACTATTCTGTTATTTTGCAGATATATACCTTCATCAGAAATAGGATGTAATTTATCATATCGGAAAAATAAAATATCCCCCTCCTGCAGAAAACTCCTGCCGGTAAATAATTCAATATCTTTTGAACGAAAAACTTTTTCAGGGATTGGAGAAAGTGTTTCCTGATATACTTCGTTAAAAAGTAAAGAAGTAAACTGAGCACAATTTACCCCGTTTTTCTGATCAAACGTTTGCTTGTTGGCGGACCTTCCCATCCACTGATCAATAAAAGAATATAGTTTATAATTGGTAACTTTTTTAGGCATTACCCCCATTATAATAGAATACCTTTCCATGATATCCATTTCTTCATCATTTAGTTTTTCACTGTGCTCATTCTCCGTATTAAAAGCAGAATCAGCACGACTCTTGACCCAATTTAATTCTTCAGTATATTGCTCCGAAGAATGCAGATACGGAAGTTCTTCGATATACCTTCTGCTGCTACAGGAAATAAGTCCCAATAGCGAAAGAAGAGTTATTACTGCAACCCAATGTTGGTCTAAATACAATTTCATCTTTTTTATATAGGGTATTAAAAACAAGTACAGACTATCTGATACTGTATAATGATGCAAGACAGGAAATCATCAAAATCAAAAATTTATTGTATAATTTTTTTGTACTAAAGATGCACAAATGTATAGGATGAATTTTCTCATTTTCATGATTCAAATCATGAAATGGCATAGAATAAAATCGATAAAATTACAACATAAAATATTGATATAAAACAAGTTGCAATAACTAACCATTTTATATCATTGTAATAAACACAAAAACAATGAAATCTTATTTTTCTTCCAGTCTGGATCCTAAAGTTTTTTGGACCATCATATTACTTTTATCTTTAGGTACTATTTTATTAATTTATCAGTACAGCCGGCATATAGATTGTGAAAATGCCAGATTTATAGTGTATGCAAAGGAGTTTACCACCCATAAAGTAGTGGAATTTCATGATAGTACACCAGGGGCAAAAAGCTGGGAATGGGATTTTGGTGACAGTACACAAGTGGACAAAAGACAACGTACGCTTCACTCATATCAAAAGCCAGGCGATTATATTATTACTTTGACCATTAATAAAAATTGTGTTCATCAAAAGCTGGTAACCATACACAACACTGATGAGCATAGTGAAAATCTACCTTTGATTATCGCTCCGAATGTTGTTACGGCAGGGAAAACAGTTACTTTTAACGCTATAAAAAAAGATGGTGTTTCGTGGGAATGGAATTTTGGAGAATCGAATCAGATTGATGCCGTAGACCAGATAACTTCCTATCAATTTAATTCAGAAGGCCCCAAGAAAATCACCCTTGTCGTTAACGGTGATGTGCAGCACTCTGCAACAAAAACTATTTATGTTGCGCCTATGCTTAAACAGGAAAAGCCTAAAATTGATATCAGTTCCTATGAATTTGAAAAGCCTCATTCTTCTTTTTCATTACCGGTTGGAAATCCGGAGAAAGATCCGTTGGTAGACGCATTAAAATATATTCCTGTCTCTCCAAAATCCACCGCTAAAAAAGATACAGTAACCAACCGAATTAATGTGCCTGAAATTTCTAACGAGAAGTTCAGAATATTACTGCAGCAAGTAGCTGCGGAGTCAAAAACCAAAGAAGATTTCGCCCCTTATATGTGCAGTAAATATGACATCCCTGTCGTTGTTAACAAGAAAAAAATAATTTCATTCGAACAGTTCTGCCAGCTTATTAATGGAAAAAAAATAAAAATTACACTCTTGAGAATAGAAAAAAATCAGCAAAATTGTATAGAGCATGTTACTATTGAGTATAAAACTAAGAAATTTATGATGTGGATGAAAGAGTAAAAAAATAAAAGACTTGAAATTTAAAAATATAAAAAAAAAGAAACCGGACGATAAACAGCCGGTATAATTATAATTGAATTCTATTTGTATCAGTTACTTTTAGGAATATTCATTCTTTGTTTAAACTCAGAGTTTAAGGTTCCCTCTAATTGTTCCCAGGAAATGGGAATCACAAAATCAACAGAGGAAGAAGAAAGGATTTCATAAGGATTGTAATGAAAATACAAGCCTTTGGTATCAAAGTAAAAGTTATTCGTATTCGGAATTTCACGTAATCCATTCATCTTGAATATTTTTTCATCAAATTCATTAATTCTTACATCACCCGCCATATTAAAAAAGACTTTGTACATATTTTTCTTCAAAAGTGCCAAAAGCTGATTTGTGGATATATTGGTGATATCACCGAGAGCCATTTCTTTATTATTCTTAAGATCAAACATTTTATCCTTATAGATACATTGTTTAATTTTATCACCTTCATTATGGATGTCAGTATATTGAATATGCATATACTGGTATTGCAAAAATTTCATCTGCATTTGATTCTTGTATACCCACAAGCCATTAAGCCTTTTTAACTTATAAAGCTTGTTTAACTCATCATAATGCTTTAACATATCTTTTTCTACAGAAATTTTCAGTTCCGATTTCGAAAAATGATATGAGTCTTCAGACCTGAAATAAATACTGTTGAGTAAATCAGGATTCTGTATGAATGGCAAGTAAAGCTCATTTGAAGAATAGATCAGAGAAAGAGAATCAGTAATTTTTATTGTATCTGTAATATTTATAGAATCAATAGCGTATATTTCCTTCTGGGCTAAAGGATGAGATTCAGCTTTTTTACAGGCTGTCATGGAAAAAAAAACAATACTTGAAATAACAATCAAATTTTTCATAATAATATATTTGTGTTAAAATTTTGCTGAGTTATTCATTAAGATCCGGTATCAATCCAATCTCTGGGTTTAAGCCATTCTTCCATCTGAGCTTCAGGACTTCCAGGAACTGGATGAAAATCATATTTCCATTCTGCAAAGGGAGGAAGACTGATCAGAACTGATTCCGTGCGTCCATTGGTCTGAATCCCGAATAATGTTCCCCGATCATGGATAAGATTAAATTCTACATAACGTCCACGCCGATACGCTTGCCAACTCCGGTGTGCCTGAGTATAGGGAACATCCTTGTTCCTTATGACCAGGGGGATATAAGCATTTAAAAAAGCATTACCATTAGATTGGGAGAAAGCAAGAATATCTTCAATATTTTTTTCAGAATCTGGACGCATATACTCGTAAAATATTCCTCCGATACCCCTTGGTTCATTATTACGATGTTTATTGACAAAATATTCATCACATTTTCTTTTAAACAAAGAATAGAGCTCTATACCGAAAGGATCACAAGCCTTCTTAAATGTGCGATGGAAATGACTACCATCACACTCTTCAAGATAGTAAGGGGTTAAATCAGCACCTCCCCCAAACCAACGGTCTTTTAAAGCTCCTTTTTTATCATAAAGTTCAAAATATCGGAAATTAGCATGTACGGTAGGAACAAATGGGTTAACCGGATGAATTATAACAGAAATCCCACAGGCCATAAAATGGCTACCTGGTATATCTTTCTTATCAAGCAGCATGGCAGGAATCTTACCATGAACAATTGAAGTGCTTACACCTCCCTTCTCAAATACATTACCTCCTTCTATAACATGTGTACGCCCACCTCCGCCTTCAGGATGCTGCCATACATCCTGCCTGAAAACCGCTTTTCCATCTATCGTTTCCAGAACATCACATATTTGTACCTGGAGTAAATCTATAAAGTTTATGAATTCGTTTTTAATATTCATCTTCAAAATAAATTAATACCACATTCTACCTTTTTTAAACTTATAATCTAATATAGAAAGACAAGAATCAGAATAGGTATCATCATAGTATCCGGTTCTATAAATCATTGGTAATATGTACCAAATAAAATAGATATTACTTTTCATTTTTTAGCAATTTTACAACTGCAGCCAATAAAAACATCAGAATAATAATTCCTGTAATGATAAGCCCATAATGAAGCATTATCGTATACTTTAAAACCACACTGCATCCCAGTAATAACAATAGTAAAATACCCACTTCATTGATCTGCTGTAATTTTATATAGGGTATTTTAAAATCATAGCCTTGTAATGCTTTTAAATAGCGGATTTTATCTAAAAACCAATAATGATAAATGCTCAGCATAGTGAGGAAAATCAGTTTTAAATCAAACCACTGCATCTTAATAAGTTGTTTGTTCAAAAAAAACATAATCAGCCCCGTTGTAAGCATCATTAATCCACTAGGAACAACAATTAAATTCCATATCCTTTCAATGGTAAAGAGGTATTGCCTTCTTAAAATTTTCTTTTTTACCCTGAGAAATTTATCAGTATGTTTATAGCATAGAAACAGTTGTCCCACATAAAATATCCCAAAAAAATAACATACTGTAGAAAGAATGTGTGCCAAAGTGATTATAATAGTAAACATAACGGATATATAACAATTAAAGGGTTACTCGATGTTTTATAACATACCCGATCATTAACTGGACACTTCTGTTGTAAAGATACTTTGTATTAACAACATTATGTAATCCTATTTGATACTCTCCCCTGATGTAAAGCCCTAAAGGAGACTGATAACCCAAGCCAACACTGAGTCCGTAATCAAAACGTTGAACCTGATTAACATTTTGACCAAATGCAATATCTTTTCTGTATTTTTCAATTTTCTTATCTGTACCAGTTACCGTCTTAAGGGTATGACCTCCAGCTGCGAGAGCTACATACATACCTGTCGATACGAACAGTCCTCCTGCCTTTTCACCATCAAAGTAATAAACAATATTAGCTGGTAATTCAAAATAATTGATTACCCGTCTGGTATTAATGGTTGAATTTTCTGTTGATATGGTCTTTTGGGCTCCTTTAGGTGAATAAAATAAACCTGATTGAAACCATAATTTCTTATTAAGTTGTATACGGGTCGAAATACCTGCATTAAATCCCGAAGCATTTGAAATACCGCTTGTTTCATTAGTATGTACATTGGATAATCCAAAACCTGCTTCCACTGCAAAATTGACTTTTTGAGCGGTCATTGCTACTGAGAGCATCAAAAATATAATAACGGATTGTTTTTTCATATAATAAAAATTAATTGATTTATTTTCGGATGTCCATAAACATTATGCCTTCTGCGAGATAGGCCTTAAGCTGAACATTAACTTCTTTCCTGTAGATCCCGTCGGAATGTACATTACTATAAATATACCTGCTGTTTCAGCCTATGACAAGAAAACATAATTATGCCTATAACTACTAATTGTAAATGTTTCATATCTATTTATTATAAAATGGTTCTTTAATAATATTATTCCATGAATTGCTAAATTCCAGTTGTAGTTATCATTCTCCTCCTGTAGCCACAATCTTACAGATAAATTGTATTAAATCTGTTCAACAGATGGCCCACGGTTTTGATTATTAAGTTTTTATGAAAAAGTTTAATGCAGAAAATTGCATAAGCTTACCTAAAGAACTAGACTTTATATTCCTGATTCTTTCTTACTGATAAACCTGGGAATTCCACATCACATAAACGGATCATCTGCAATTGCAATCCTGAGAATCTAAGGTTAAAATACAGGCTTCTGTTAAGCAATCCTTATCTCTAATTGTTTAGCAAAAAATTGACGTGAAAAATGTTCATTCCAAAATTAGAAACAAAATCTCCGCCATTAGGCATAAACAAAATATAGTATTAGATGGAATTTTACGTAGTGATTATATGATAACTACATCAAGTAAGTAGCCCAAAGTGAATTATTAATAAATTTTTGTGGGAATAATGGAATTTTATGATATAGTTATACGCAATATAAAAACTGACTCATAAATCACAGATACCATCTTTTGAGTATGAGTTAAATGTACTTTAATCAGAATAAACACTATTAAAAGTTCAGATGCATATCTGAAAAGAAAAATAAAACGTTTGTGTACTATTATTTTACATATAGAAATTTACGGCTAAGTATTTGATTAAAAATCAAAAAAAAGGAACTCAGATGTTTATATATAAACTGTAATCTGGATTCCTTCATCAAATGAATTATGAAAATAAAGTTTTTAGTAATTGAAAAAATACAGGGCTTTAGGTTTAAAACCCTGTGAGGGAACTTCATCATTTTTCTCATCACTTTGCTAAAAATGAATTAAAAATCTGTTATACAAACATAAGAACAAAATAATAATTATACTGACCACAACACGTAGCATTATCACGAATCATATATAGTTTTTTAATTACACAAGTATCATACTATGGTAAATCACTGTTAAGCTAAAAAAACCATTTCCCGTTTTTACAGGAAATGGTAAAACATAAAATAATATAGTTGAAAGTGATTGATCTAAAATTCTACAAATGATTATTAAGGTTCTGCTGTACCTTCCGTAAAAATTGATAAGCTTCTACAGAGGTCTTTGTTTCCAACGAAAAAGAAAGAACATTTTCTTTAAAATTTCTGTAATAAATACTTTCCTTCCAATGTATAAAATGACGCTTATTCATTTTTTTTCTTAACACTATTTGAACGCGGTCTTTCTCAACCGCTATTAATCCAAAAGTTGAAAGATTATTGACAATCTCTGGTAGAAGTGTATTTGGGAAATTAATACTGACAACATGTTTTCTGAGGTATTTCATATGCCTTACTTCAGGAATATACTCACCTGTCTGCCATAAATAGTATGCACTTTGTTCATACGCAATCCATGAGGCCCTATGTTTGTAAAACACTATAGTCTTCCCATCTTCTTTTGATATAATGTTTTTAATAGTCATAATTTTATCATTGTAAATTTTAAACAATAAACCATTACGAAATTAAATCCAATGTTCAGCAGTCGTTTTGCCTCTCAGATTAATTTATACGAAGGTTATTAGTTATTCTTTTTCATGATCTAAATTTACATTTTTTAAAAACTTTTACAACAGGAAATACTATAGTTTTATCACTATACAAACACAAAATTATAACTACAACCGAATGAATTTCACCTTCGATATTCGCCTTTAATTATTAAAAAAATACAGCATATTCATCGAAGGTGTAGATGTAAATCTATATAAAATGAAACATAATACTATATTAAATGAAATACAAAACTACAACGGAAGATAATTCTATGACCTAAATTTGTTTTAAATAAAGACAAGATGAGAAAATATCTACTATTCACCCTAAAATGTACGGTGCTAATTAACGCTATCCTTCACCGCAATTACAAATTGTCAAACAAACCAATCCATTTATTCGTAAAATCTATTCATTTTGTTAAAAATTTTAGTTAAAAATTTTATAACAAATAAAATACTCACATACGTAAGAATTATATTATCTACAAAAAAAACACTAAAATATTATATTTTAATATAATATTAAGAAAATTAAATACAAAATATTTATTTTTTTAAATTATTCATAAATTAGAAATCAAAAAAAATAAATTCAAAATAATACGAATTTTATTTACATGTGCTAATAATCACTCTCTATAGATATAAATGAAAACCAAATATGTTAAGTATGGAATATAGACTTATATTTTTTTATTATTTAATTTTTTTAATCCAACCCTCAGCCTGCCCTTGAGTAGCAAAATTATATAACAGATAACAGACTTTTACAATACAATGTCAAAGATACCTGTATTACGTTCAATCCTATATATATAAACTAATAATCACTGTTGGGGAGCAATTGTACATAATATCATTAAAAATACTGTAAAAAACCATTGAGGGTAATATCGTAATTGATATGGATTATGATAATCCATTTGTTTATATAATCAGCAGTGATAGAAACGGAATATCATCCAAACAACCTCCACTGAATTTGGGTTGAGGATGCTCAGCTACAGAAAAAGGATTCGATTAAGGACTGAAGCTTATCCTTCTATTCAACAAAATTAAGACTTAAATAACTTTAACCATAATATACCCAAAAGGACAAAAAGTAGAAATTAAAAACCTAAAATTAAAATGTTGACAATTATGAAAAAAAACATCATGATAGCGGACGATCATTACGTTGTAAGAATGGGTACTGCTATAATTCTTGAAGGCGCTCATCCCGATTTTTGTATTGATCATGCAGAAAGTTTTCATGAAGTTCTTGAGAAATTAAATGAAAAGAACTATGACATGCTGATTCTTGACCTCGAAATGCCGGGCAGCACTTTTGAACATATGATAAAGGATATAAGAAAACTACAAAATGACATTAGTATTCTTATTTTCACAAGTCATAAAGAAAGCCAAGCGATATCCTATCTATCAGCAGGCGCTAACGGCTACCTTAACAAATCCTGTGAAGACACCAAGATTATTGAAGCGGTAAACTCTATTTTTACTTCAGGATATTATTATCCGCAAGCATTACTGCATGAAGTTATCAATAACGACTTTAACCCTTCCAACAAAATGACAAGACCTTTGGATATGCTATCAGAAAGAGAAGCCGAAATTTACCATCGGCTGGTGGAGGGAAACGGTATTCTGGAAATATCTAACATTCTGAACATACATATGTCTACGGTTAGTACCCACAAGCTTAGAATATTTAAAAAACTCAACGTCCATTCCATCGCAGAGTTGGTGCATCTTCACAATAAGTATTACAGCTGATATAATACAGAATAAGGCCGGTTATTATTAACCGGCTTTTTTTGAACTTATTTTCGAAAAACTTCTATTGAAATTTAATTTTAAAACGACAACGAAGTAGCAATAATATTACTCCAGATCTGCCAGATAATAAAAAACATCTTTTTAATTTTGTCTGATCAGCCCAAGCATATCTGCTCTTAAACAATTGGTATGAAACTCTTCAGATAAAAACATACAACCATCACAAATTCTATACCCATGGTAATTCCTGAGAAAGCAGAGTTCAAGCAATTGATTCCGAAACTCAGTATCTCAAACAATACCTTTTCTAAATAAACTAGAATAAAAAATTTACTCTTTCCTTAAAGGATTTAGCACTATCAATGATGAAAACATTTCTTTTATTTATCTTATTATGTACCTCTTTCTTCGCCCCTGCTCAAAGTGATTCCAATCAGAATATGCAGTCCGTGTTGTGCTATCTGAAGTATAATAATTTTGATAAAGCAGAACGTATAATAGATGAAAACTTTATTCATTCCTTTGATGACTCCAAAAAAGTTGTTGGTTATATCGGATTATCCTTACATTATAATGCGTTACTTCAATCACAAAAAAGAGCTGACTTACTAAAAAGAGCAAATGATATTTCCGAAAAAACAAACAGACCGGTAGACCTGGCGTATGTACAATATGGATATGCAAAATATTATCTCAGCCGCAAAGAATTTGATCTGTTTTTAAAAAGCTATTATAGAGGATTTACAATTCTCAAAGGTTTAAAAAATGAAAATTTTCTGATCAGTATGTTTTACAATCTTAAGACCAGATATTTGATCATTACCAATAGTGATGAAGATAACAATTTAAAGGAAATCAAAGAGAATTCCATAAAAGCTGTTGAGTATGCTGTCGAATCAAAAAGTCCGCTTTTGATTGATTTAGAAAATGACAACAAATCATTGGAAATTTTTTATCATATAGACCAGAAAAATCAGCTTATTAAAGAACTGAAAGCAAAAAATAAGAAATATATAAAACAAAAATTTGTCTTTCTGATAATGACTTTATCAGCAGGAATAGGAAGTATTATTTTGATGTTTATCTTGCAGTACAAGCAAAAGATAAACAGACATCAAACCCATCTCCTCACTACAGAAAAGAATGACCTTAAAGCACAGCAGCAGATACTAACCCTGCAACGCCAAAAGCTTCAAAAACAAGCTATTGCAACATCACTTCATCTTAATTCCAAAAATGTGGTACTCAACGAGCTAAAGAACAGCATAGAGAATAATGAAATCAATCTTAAAAAAATATTAAAAGAAGACCAACTGGTCGATCATGATTTCAATGAGCTTAAACATATGACAGAGGAAGTTCATCCTAACTTTTTTAATCGAATTCAAAAAATTTCTAAAAACAAACTTACCCATCTGGATCTGAAATACGCAGCCTATATTTATCTTAATCTGAATAATTTTCAGATATCGAATATTTTAAAAGTAGATCCTAAAACCGTAAGGGTAACCAAATATAGATTAAAGCAAAAGATTGGTCTGAATAAAAATGATGATTTATGTGATTTCATTAAAAACCTAGGAGAAATAGCGTAGACCGCAATCATATTTTATATTCAATAACATACAAGAAATTATTAATTCCAATAGCTTTCAATTAGGCTTCATAAAATGAGTTTGATTCAGGAATAGTACATAAATCCAGTTATGTAGCGGATTAAGGAATAATGAAATGTAATATCCCTAAAAAATAAAAGAGTATAGCCATTAAATTGAAATGAAAAACATTATTATAGTAAAGGGAGTAATAATTTTATTACTCCCTTTGTCATTAAAATATTTATTATAGCAGGTATCAATTAGATATTTACGGCCAATACCCTGTAAGAGGGTTTCCACCAGCCCCCCCTGGTGTCATTGGTAGTTCACCCGGATTGTAATTGGATACTGAAACAGAGGTATCATAAATTCCATATAATACTACAGCCATATTAGTTCCTTTAAGGGCATGATCCCTTGAGTTAAAAATTAGACGGTACTTAAATTTCTTATTGCCTAACCCATTAAACCATTTACTACCTGATGTGTTGTATAAAGTAAATGTGGCTCCTGTTTCACTTAACTCAGGAAGAAGAACATTCGGACCGGCATGAGCTCCGATTTCTCCCGTTGTGATAGGTTTACTCGTATTGGCCTGCAAATAACAGTCTATAGAACCTAATGCTTCATTAGAATTGATAGAGCCATTCCATTTCTTTTCCTGCAGCGGATCATCACTCGATTTTATATACACCGAAGTTGACATTGTAGATCCTGTAAGATTTTTCACCCATACTTTATAATACCCCGGAACACCTAGCTGGAAATTTGAATTATCCTGCATCTCCAGTCTTATCATACCGTTATCCGCACCATATTGACGTGAATTAGCTTCTCCGTTATACATGGTTTGCCAAACTTTAGGTTTTACATCAATACTAAATGAGCAACCTACATGTGAGCCACCGTTAATAGTATTGTTAATGCTGTAAGTAGAAGATTGATTATTACTTCCATTCGCTCCCATAGAAACCTCCTCAGCAGTCATAGGGAACTTACCCGTTTTAGCGATTGCAGCTTTCAGAATAACCGTCTGAGCTCCTGTAGTCACAGTGAGTTCTCCACTATCAAACAGTATCCCGTTTTTATCCGTTGATAACAATCTGAGTTTACCTGGTTGTGAAACGTTTACTGTTACATAAACTTTATTAGAGCTTGTGAGTTCAGTTGCCACTGTATATGTGCCTGTAACAGAAACGCTGGAGCATGTAAAAATGGCAGCATTGACAGCCGGATGAGAAATATCAATATTACATAATGATCCATCAGAATTGGTCATTGATAAACTTGTATTGGCCGTGCTAGGTGTCCCACTATAAGCCATATCAATAGAAGTTATTGCTGATGTTGCCCCGGAAATACCTGCAAACGTATAGGAAACTCCATTAATGGTTTGATTAATAGCTGGAATATCTTTTGTTCCTGTTATAATTACCGGAACTTTTACAATACCTGTTCCCGATACCCCTTGGATCATAGTCGGAGTAACCGTTGCCATGGTACAATTATAATTATAAGCAGCGACACTCCCTGAAGAGTTTTTAGTATAGGTACATACTGATATACCATTGCTTTTGACTGTAAAGTTTATTGTTGATGAAGAAGGAGATCCATTAGCATTAGCGATGGTTACATTTTGCACCCCGGTAGTTGTAAATGTACCAACTGCTGAATATGAAATTCCATTATCCGAAATAATATTGATAGCATAAGGCCCAATATGCGTGACATCAACGCTTACCGTTATGGTATTTCCGGAAACAGAACTACCTGTTGCATAAGTATTAGTATCAGCAGCTGGAAACTGACTGCAATTCATGGTAAAATCAGCAAATGTTGAGGGATCACATGAAGTCTGGCATAATGACACCCATTTTTTCTGTGTAATATTCCAATAGTTATAACATCCTGTATCGGTATTATAAATCAATAGCCCATCCCGGTTGGCGTCAATAGTTCCTGGTAATATAGCATCTCGCTGGACCTGTGACATCCTTGGTAACAGAACCCCTTTTGTATTGGAAACAACATCAAGCATGGATTTGGCATTAGGACTCGTTGTACCGATTCCGACTTGCGCAAAGGCAATACAACTTAGCTGCAATAGAATAAAATAAAATATTTTTTTCATTATTTTTTCTTTTTAGAATTTTTACTTTGTTGAAGAAGCTTCAGATGTGGTTTAGGAACTGAAGAGTCCACATTTCCACACATCTGTTTCCATGTACCGGACAAAGCTTGGTAGTAATCAAAACACTTTTCATCCGTGTTATAAATAAGGAGACCATCCTCTTGTACAGAAACAGCTATTGCATCTCTTTCCAAAGTGGTTAATCGTGGAAATAATGCACCTGCATCTTTAGAATCGACATCTACTATTGCTTTTATGTCCGGGCGGAATGAAGAACCCTTACTTATTCCCACACTTCCATTTTGCTGGGAATAAACAAAACCGGAAACAAAGCAAATAATAGCAAGCAAATTTTTTTTCATTTGTAATCTATTATTGGTTAATAAAAAAATTAATATTTCTATATTTCTTAAGGTTAAGAAATGAATTGATACGAACGATCGCATATTGATAATACAAGGGGACAAAGATTATATTTTAAAACAGATATGCATAAAATATCACATTACAATTAGTATACATTCTAGAAATCAGTATATACAAATCATATACAACAAACAATAGACTCATTCTAAACGACTTACAATACATTATATAATGCAGAAACTTTTCAATTCATTTTTATTAACTCTCGAACAAGCAATAAAATAAGTAATGTTCTATAATAGATGATTTATAGTTTATTCTAGAATATATCTAAAAAAATAATCCGACCTCAGAAGATCGGATTGATAAAAGGAAATATACAAAAAATATTATTTGATTGGTATAAATAACCTAGTTAATAATCAATGTAAAAAGTTAATTGAATAAAAATAAAGAATCCCTGAAATTGTTGTTATAGATATCAGCACGAATAATGGTGTAATCTGTAATTATATATTTGAATATCATTTTCCATTTTCTTAAAAAAGAAGCGTCTCCAATGCTAAAGCTTTGGTACATTCTTCGTATATGTATTTTAATTTCTTCTGGAATAGAATCCTCCATCTTAGCCCACTCATGAAGTTCTTTCCATAAAATGACCTTTTTCGTAGCAGGATTTACCTTATCCGGGATAATAAGACTGATCCTATCTGGCACATAAATACCTCTCATCGCTATGGGATTATTGATAATACCAGAATATAGATTAAGATAGAAAGACGTCCGCAGTAGAAAATCAATATCTGTATAAAACGGTATAGGTTTAAAAAAATCTTTCATTTTTTTCATGAAAGATTCTTTTCGCAGAGTCAATGTATCGATATGCAGTTTTCCAAAAAGATTTCCTAAAGTCAGTTGACCGGCAAAAACTACCTCAGGAGGACATTTTTCACAAACAGTTGTCAAATAATTCCTATAAAGATGAAAATATTTATCTTTTGCTTTTTTTGAGTGATAATGAACCCCCAGAGCACCATAAATCCCCTCTACTCTGCTATTTTCAAACATTTCCTTTTCGGCATCAAATCGGTTGGGAAGATAGTGATCGTGAGCATTAAGAAATGCAAGATAATCTCCTTTTGATTTTTCAATTCCAAGATTTCTGCTTGCAGAAACTCCATGGTTTTGCAAATCAGAATGTTGAAAAAGCTTCACTCTTTCATGCTTATGCACTAGATCTTGACAGACACTTAATGATTGGTCATAAGACCCATCTTCAATAAGGATAACTTCGTAAACTTCTCCAAATTGTAAAGCAGATTCAACAGCATTTGTAATAAGTACTTCTGCATTACAGACAGGGATAATAACGGAAATTTTCATTAAATAAATTTTTAATCTTCTGCTTCATTCATATTCAAGCAGAGAAAAGATTCTCTCTACAATCTACAGTTTTGAATAAAAATGATGTTCGAAGGTTATATATGATTAAGAGACGACTATTTTCAATAAGTAGATGGAGTTCTGAAAATGCACTGCTATTTTATAACATCATAATCAAAAACAAGAACACCGCCAATCGGGTCCAAGTATGAACCTACAAAACTTTTGAACTTATCATGCATAGGATCAAAATGTTTAGGATTATTTTGAAAAGGCTTTCCAACATAATAATTACGGTCTTCCAGTGATAAAAAGCTAAGATGGAACGCTATTTCAAAATTAAGATCTGCTGCAGACTTATTATTCTCATAACCATATTCAATAAACTGAATATAAGGTTTGCCGTTTTTAAGTGAATTTTTAAGTTCCATAAAACGGTCAATTACCATCTGCTTTTCAGCCTCTGTTAAATCCTTTCGGAATTTGAACAAAACCCAGTGGTCCAATCTGTATTCTTTTCCTGGAACATCTCCTTTTCCTTTTTCATTACTTAAAAAATCAAAACAGAAAAGCTCATTGTCTGGATCCATATAAGGTGTCAGTGAATCTTTGAAATCTCTATATGTCAATATGGAGCTCTCCGATTCATATAACTTTCCGTCAAAATAATCCCGATCCTCATAAGAACGGAAAGAAATCCTTATTCCTACATCATATCCTGCATTCAGGCCTTCTTTACTATTCTGAAAACCATATTCTATTTTTAAATAGAGTTTTCCGTTTTTTAAAGAACTGCCTAATTCCGTAATTTTTCGTAAAAATTCCTCTTTTTTTTCCTCAGAAAGATCTTTTTTTAATCTGATTAAAACCAATCTTTCAATCCTCTGTCTTGGTTGTACTACCTCAAATTTCGGATCACACGATAAAGCAGAAAATGCCAATACGGTCAGAATTCCAACACATAAAATCCTGAACAGCTTTGAGCCATTCTTATACCTACTCATCGTATACTGATTAACAATTTCACAATATTCCCAAAGAACGTCACCCCCATCCGGAATTAGTTTTCCTTTTTCGTTTATCTTTTCTTCCTGTAAAATCTCTTTAATGCTATCGAAATCCTCATCGAAAACCTTCAAGTATACACCCTCAGTAGTTTCAGATATCATGAAATCAGTCAGAATGGCCCGTTCATTCATAATATAACTTTTGAATCCTCTTTCCCTTAGAGTTTGCCTATCTTTTTTAGCAAAAAGCGGATTGTTGTAAAATTGAAATGTAACTAAATGATCAATCATCTGTAATCTTTTAAAGCTCTTATAATTTGTTGTACAAACATGCCATACGAATTATCGAATCCATCTTTGAAATATCTATAAATATTCAAGTGAAAACTTTTTTAATGGATCTTACGATAGGTTAATGACTTAATGTCAAACAAGTTCCTCTATTAAGTTCCTTTACTTTTTCATATCTTGCTCCACAAATACTTCCACTAATACTGTATTTACCTTTTTCAAGTACTATAAAATTTTCACCATCGTGAGGCACTGCAAGATCATACTTTTCAATTCCTTCTATAATATGTAGAATGGTATTACAATGACTATGATTTTTAATAACAAGTATTGCATTAGGTGAATCGCGATTACTGCTAAACATTTCATTCAAAAAATCAGCAGTCTTATCCTTGTGCTTAATTTTGTCAGCCTGTAAAAGTTTTTCAAATTTCTCCGGATCAACATCTGAATCACAGTCTTTATTCACAGTCAGTGGTCTGATTTCAATAGGCTTTGAATCCCTTGATCTTTTCATCCACTCATCATTTTTAAGATCTATAATCCTTTTCTTTAATAAAGCATTCTTAGGATCATCCGAATGGGATCTCTTAAGATAATTTTGAATCTCGTTAATATTATTACTTACGAGAATACTATTTAGACTTTTTGTTCCACTGCATTGAATCAACATTACAGCCATAATAAGCAAAAGCTTAACTTTTACTATTTCTTTCATCATTGTGTTTTATATGTAATTAAATTTAGAAACTAATATGACTAATCAGCCTCGGTTTTGCTTTTTGTGTATTTGGCTATCCACTTATTTAAGGTACTTTTTGGAATCCCATATTCTAAAGTTATCTCATTAACCGTTTTCTGTTGAGTTGTTATAAGTTCGGTCATAAAATCAATAACTTCTTTTGTATAGATATTTTTTCTGAATTTAGGCATTGAACTCTGATCACTAGTGGATGTATTTCGTGTGATAGTAGATGCCGCCGGTGCATATAAAATCAGATGCTGTGAATAAATACGAAAAAAATCATATTCCAATAGTTTACTCCACATCAGCAGATAATTAGAATCAATACTTTCCTTCTTGTACATATCCAAAACCTCTACTGGACTTAATGATAAGAAGGAACAAATTCTTGATTCGTTGATATTTAGTTCCAGAACCCTTTTCTTTAAAAGTGTTCCAATATGTATATTTTTAAATATATTAGAATTCATTACTTACCCGTTTTGATGAATTAAATTGATTAATGAAATAATCGGTTATAAAAATAATTTTTTCCATTTTGCAACCGTATTCCGACTCAGCCTGAAATATTGGGCAAGCTGTAGATTGCTGCATTTATACTTTTTCTGGTAGTCAAGAATTCTTAGAATCGTATTAGGATCATAAGACTTATGCCTTGCATTAAAAGATATCGCTTCATGATCATCCTTTCCGGTAATAATTCCACTAAGTTTCAATACATCATAACTCATCAGATGGTCCTTTTCGAGAAAGACTCTGCATCTTTCCATAAGATGCGGATATTTTAACGTGATAAGGTCTGTATATATTCTTTTATAGTCAGGCACTCTAGATGCCGGAGACTTTCTTTTTTTGGTATTTTTCATATTAATATTTTGCATTTTATTGCTGAGGTGCTACATAAGGTCGTGGAGGTTTTCGTATTTTTCTCCATAATTCTGTTGACGGATCGGCAAGTGCTTTTAGTGCAGACTCTGCAGTACTTTCACGGGTAACAATGTTTCCGCGCTGATCAATAACGAATAATGTAGGAGTTGCATGAACGCCGTAATTCATAAAATTGTCTCCTTTCATTCCCTGAAGGTCACAGGATAAAGTAGCTTTCCACTGCAGTTTATCAACACCGTCTTTAAAAACTTTCTGATCTGTATCTCCGGAAATAGCAATCAAACGGATTTTACTTTTGAGAAGATCCCCCTGCTTTTCAGCAAGCATTTTCATCTCCGTTTCGCAATGTCCACAGTCTGACAAGTAAAATACAAGAAGGGTCTTCTGGTATTGAGCATCTGTAAAATCTATTTTTTTGGCAACATTAGAGCCATTTTCAAATGAGCTAATGGTAAGATCCGGTGCTTTATTGCCCGGAGTCGCTTTCTGATATACTGACAGAATACCATTATAAGAGGTAATTTTACCAGAACCTAAAACAATCGGAGAAAGCTTTGCAATGATATTATCATTCCCAGATTGAGTGAGATAATAGGTAATTCGGTCTGTAAATTCAGTATAGAGCTTATTGTCTGAAATTCGATCTCCTATACGCTTAAAGTCAGTTGTAAAAATCTGCCCACCGTCTTTTTTTTCTTCAAGGTCTGTAAATATCGCAATAACGCCATCCCAATGTCCCGAAGAATAAAGACTGGTCCACGAAATATTTTCTGTGATTGTGCGAAGAATTTCTTTTCTATTGTCCTCTTCATTTTCCTTTAAAGCTCCTCCGAGTCCATTGGTGAGATTTACGGTTTGCAGAAAACCGGATGCATAGTCCTTGTTTTTCTCAAGATTCTTCTGAAAACCTGTATAACGGTCTTTTTGTATAGCCAGCTCTTTTTGATAAAGGCTGTAGTTTTTATCATCCTTTGGATAAGCTTTGATCACCATGTTCATGGCAACAAAGCGGTCAACAATTGATTTTTGTGCGCTATATCGGGAATTCAAAAAGCTGTTTTCATCGTTGTTTTTATAGATGATATTTTTATTATCCGGTATAGCAGAAGTGCATTCTACAGAAAAGTTGTGGCCAGGGATAATCATATCAAGACCTCCCCCTTCCTGGGTTCCGGTAATCAGCCATCTGGACATTCCCGTGTAGGGAGATAGCTCTTTGGGAACTTCCAAAGTAAACCTACCATCAGCAGGTATGGTTCCTTTTTGAACCTTAGTATCTTTTCCTTGAAAAAGAATAAAGTCATAAGTCTTGCCGGCAAAGTGAGGAAAATACATGCTGACAGATTGCCCTGAAATACTAATGGTAGTACTTAAGAAAATGATAATCAGTATGAGTTTGTTTTTGTAGTACATAAAATTTAATGAAATTAAAATGGGTAATTAGTTTTTTTAAGTTTCTTTTATTGACAATTTCTTAAAATGCAATTACTGATATTCTTTGGTATTTTGGTGGGGGCGCCGTACTGCTAGCCAAGTAAAAATAAAATGCTTGTACAATCTTTTTTACTACTCAAAATAGTTCTCAGCAGCAGCTACGGACTATGCTCCCATATTGTTCATAATTATTATTAATAATGAGCTTATATTTTAATAAAGTGCAGCAAATTTCTTTGCTGCACGGGTTTGAATGAAGAAACAAACCCTATAAAATAGTCTATTAATGTGCTAATCAATACCAATTATTAGATTTAAGGTGAAACACAGTTATTGATCCCTACCTGCCTGAGCATAAAATACTAAAAACAAATAATATATACTTTTTCATTTATATAACATTTAATGATTATTTATTGTTTTAATCCTAATAAATTGATTGAGATGATTTTGTCTATATACTAACTTAATTTATCTTAAAGCTGAAAACACATTAAGTCATTAAGAAAGTATCTCAAACAAATTTAGGATCTCCTGGGCAAAAAAAACATTGATTAACAGTCATATTACAACTATCTAACTGTAGTTTTTTAACTATTTACAATTGATAATCGGTCAGTTTTAAACATAAAAAATGTGGCAAAATATATTTGCCACACAAAGGGTAAACCCAAAAAGACTAAGGATGAAAAAAAAATAGTAATTAAATTACTGACTCTGATGTTAAAAAAGATATACTTAAGAAAAGGCCCGGCATTGGTTGCACGATCAGTGCCGGGCGCTCAAAATTAAAATAATAAGGATAGCATTATGTTTTGACATGAAAAAATATATACTTCTGCTATACTGTTATCCCGGCACTTAACCGAAGTTTATAAGAAAGGTTCCTTATTTTTATTAGTTTTATCCGCTCAATAGTATTTAACGGAACCTACCTAAGAAAAACGCCAAACAAATCAGAAACTATGCATTATAAATCAGGGGTAGAAAGTGTCTTATTATTTTAATTGAATATTTATTTAGTTTTCCTTATGATAAAATTCTGCATCGCTGACATTGATTCCAATAGGAGAGAGGATCAGTTCACTATCATCAACTTCTTTAATGACAAGGGTATCGATTCCTTTAGAGATCAGTTTGACACCTTCAGTGTGATAAGATAAGTAAATTGTGTCTTCAGATAATTTCCACCCATCATATAGCAACGTATGAATATTAAGTGAAGAGGCAGTACCATTTTCCTGTAATTCAAAACCCTGTTTTTCTTTTTGCTGACCAGCAATAGGCTGTAACCACTTTCCAATCAGCTTCTCCCTGTAGGGATTAGGAACTGAGGCTGTAGATGAAAAACCCTTAGTTATCTTCTTTTCCGAAAACGGATTGCAAGCGGACAACATACAGGCAAAAGTTAGAAGAATTAATTTTTTCATATTTATATAATTTAAGTTGGAAGTAATTATAAAAACTTCACCGGTATATTCAAGTCCACATTTCAATTTTATAATTGCTTTTTAACTCAATGTTATAGTACAAATGTATACTCTTATTATTAATTACAACACTGAACACAAGTCATATTATCACTAGTAAATTATAGTTTTTTCACTATTTTGCATGAAAAGAAATCAGGAAAGTTTTAATAGTACAGACATAAAATAAAACGTGCGACAATATCTTGTCGCACTGAGGTATTTAAACCCAAACACTAAGGATGAAAATTAGATTCTTAATGAATATGACTATGAAGCTCTAACAAATTATTTTTATAATAAAAATACAGTAAGTCTGTATTTATACTTAGCGCTTAGGTTCTTCGAACCTCATGATAAATTCAACCTTTTCAATTTTTTTGTTCTTACTTATCTTTATTTATGTATTGTTATAGATTTTTGTAGGTGAAATCAGTAAAAACCTGGCATAAGTTGTACTCTGCCAGGTACCCAAATTTAATAATATGATAGCGTGTAAATCATGTAGATTGATCATTAATGATCAAATGTAAAGAGCTACATTTTGAATATAAAATTATTTAAAGTTGCATTATCACTAGTATTTAGTAGTTTTTTGATTAATGCTTTGGTTTGATGGAATAGAAATCTTCAGTTATTTTTCTTTGGTGTATGTATCTTCATCAGAAGTATTGGTTCCTGCAGAAGAAACCACCAGATTGTTCACATCCAGTTTTTTGATTATTAGAGTATCAACACCGTTTGAAACTTGCTGGACACCCTCTGTATGATACCAAAGGAAAAGAGTATCCTGTGAAACCATCCATTTGTCGTATTGCAAAGTGTGAATATTCAGTGATGTAGCCACTCCGTTTTCATAGAGTTCAAAGCCTTGTTTTTCACTTTCCATACCGGGAATAGGCTGAAGCCACTTTCCTATAAGTTTGACTCTTTGTGAATTAATATCTTTAGTAGAGTCTGAATTCTTATTTCCTGAAGGAGAATTACACGCGGTCAATACACCGAGGGCGATCCATAAAATAGTTTGTTTTTTCATAACATGTAAAATTTAGAGTTTTCAAAAATTATTAATATAAAATGATTATTATAAGTATTATTTCTAATTGTATTATATTTAAGCACCATACCTTATATTTTAATGATAATTCTGTAAAATTAAATCATATCTTTTTTAACAAAGATAAATGCAATATAGATTTACGTTGAGAATAATGTAAAATTATCACTACACCATTTTTTAAAGATTAGTATTTTCTTGATTATTAATGAAATAAAGATCTGTTATAGTGTGTTTTTTGTATTTTCACCCCTCGCAAAATGGTTTTGTATTTATTTTGAAATTCATTTCTCCAAAATTTATTAATTTTAAATAATCAAACATGAAAATACTATTAAATGCTATTTTTTCAGTGCTTAAAATACTGACTGATCCCTTTATTTTATTTGTTGTAATGGCTATAATAATTGTTATTCTTAGGAAAAAGAATAAATATAAGGCTGCCTTGTTAGGAATCATCATATTAACATCAACCATCTTAATAATAACGACTGGCATTGTAGGTAAATTAACTGCACAGTATTTACAGGAAGAATATACATCCAAACTTCCACCTGTTTCTTCTCCTTCAGTAATAGTGATTCTTGGCGGAGGAACTGTCCGCTTGAATGAAACCCAGGAATCCAACCTCATTTCTTACTCAAGACTTATTGCAGCGTTTAAATTATATCAGAATGCTAAGCAAAATAAACAACCATGCAAAATATTGGCATCCGGAAACGGAAATCACAATGGGAGCTCTGAAGCAGTATTGTATGCCAAGGTTCTTACCGAAATGGGCGTTCCTGAAACCGACATTATTAAGGAAGAGAGGAGTATGAATACATATGAAAATGCCAAATATTCAAGTGTGATATTAAGAAAATTATCCTCTTCAAAAGTATATCTTGTCACTTCAGGTTTTCATATCAAAAGAGCTGCAGTAATCTTTAAAACTTTTGGTGTACATCCAGTACCATGTCCTTCCGATTTAATTAATACCCATCTTACAGTGATTCCCAATTCCTATAACAGTGCAATGACTTCCATGATGTTAGGTGAAATAGTAGGAATATGGCAGGTTCAACTTTACAATAGATTAGGGCTTAATTAATCATCTTTTATGAGTAGTAGTATTTTAAAAAAGCCAGCCATAATTATCAATTACGATTGGCAAAAAATTAAGTAAAATCAATAGATCATCTTCAATTTTTTAATAAACCACCTTCCTGAAAAACCAATATTATACTATTTCATTTAGAGATCCTAAGAAATCTATCTGCTGTATTTACCATAGCAAATAACCTCCTATTTTGTAACGAAAAAACTATAAACGGTTAATTAAAAACTACATATATATATTTTCGACTAATGACTTTTGTATCTAATTTTAAAGTGTAGGTGACACGCTGATTTATTGAAATAAATAGTCTGATAATCTCTGTTGTTCTACAATGTATGTTATGCTGGATTATTTTATTCAGAACATAAAAGATAAATATCATATTATTTGATAATTAGCAGACAATTAGATTTAACTATTAAATAGCACTGATATTTAGATTTTTATACCATGAAAATATCTCTAAGATATTATTTACTTAATAATGAAACATGAAATACCTACAACCATGAAAAAATTAGCTTTCTTGTGTATCTTGGTTTTCTCCTTAACCTCAGCGCAAATTCAAACAAACTTTTCTAAATCAAAAAAAACAAATAGTAAAGAAATTAAATCTAAAGTAGCTACAAACTCTTCCGTTAAAAAACACGGAAAGGATACAGCTCTCGTAATGCCAAAGTCCTTTAAAGAGAATACCCGACAATCCGTAAAATCTATTTCCTATAATATCGAAAATGTTTCGGGAGACCAATATTCTTTTAAAGGATTTGGAACATCAAATGGACCAGCAATTATCCTACATTCATCCAATGGAACTTCAGCTACTCCAATAGAACTTCAGCTACTCCAATGGATCTTGCCCCTAACGATTTTATTGGTTCAATCTATTTTAGTCCAAGAACAGCTGGTATATTAAATATTTCAGGAGGATCTTCGATAAATTCTTATTATCGTGGAGATGGAACTACATTATTAAGTGATTTAATATTCAGAACTTCCGATGGAGAACGGTTTCGTATAAATCCTATTGGAAATATAGGAATTGGCACTGCTGCCCCTAATCATTTACTGGATCTCGGTCCAAATATTGGAACCACATCTGGTGATATGTTAGGGAAAAAACTTGCTGTATACAATAATACAGCAGGTACTGATTTTTACGGACTGGGAGTAAATGCTGGAATCCTACAGTTTCATGCGGGCTCCGGTCCCACTATATCTCCAGGAATGGTGTTAAGTTCTTCAGGAAAAGTAGGTATTGGAACAACTGCACCCCACAACACATTAGATCTTGGGTTATACTTAGCAAGTAATGCAACAGACGTGCTTGGTGAAAAGTTGGCAGTCTACAATAATGCGGACGGAACTGATTTTTATGGATTGGGAAGCAGCACCGATATTCTTCAATTCCATGCAGGTTCAACTTCTGCTAAGTCTCCTGGAATGGTATTAAATTCTGCAGGAAAAGTAGGTATTGGAACAACTGCACCAAATAACACATTAGATCTGGGATCTAATATTGGAAGTAGCCCTAATGATGTACTTGGGAAAAAACTTGCACTCTATAACAATGCTACTGGCAACTCTTTTTATGGAGTTGGAGTAAGCTCTGGTATCCTTCAATTTCATGCTGGATCTGCGACAGACAAGGCACCGGCAATGGTTTTAAGTTCAGTTGGAAATCTAGGGATAGGCACAACGTCTCCAAAAAAAACTATGGACATTGAAGGAACTGCACGAATAAGTCAAACTGTAGCTGACAATATCCCAAACAGATTAATGAACGGAACAAACGAACCTCTTTATGCCAGCACTACAGATGGAACAGTTCGTTTTGCTCCAAATGGTTACACAAGAGTTTCCGGGGGATATAGACCTGGAGGAAATGCCCTGATAGCTACTTTCCCTAAAATAAATTTGATAGCAAGAATTCGATTTGTACATTATGTTGATAATAGTGATGATACAAACAACGGAAGAGCTGCTGCTTATACTTATGGTGATTTTACCATAATTGGTATGGATTATAATCATCTTAATACTAGTTGATGTCACAATAAAAGGATATGATGGGAATCCAAAATCATTTACCCGTACAGACACTAGTATCAGTTGGGTCAATTCTAATCTTGGTACAACGAAAATTAGTATAGATCAAGATAATGGAGAATTACGAGTTACCAATACGAATGGTACTGTTTATAGTTATTTCTTTGAAATATTAGGTGGTATATAAAGTAAGCGATTTACCTGGTAAATCAACTTTCAAGATTTTTTCGGCTTACTTTACTGGAATATTTTTTAAACTTTTATTGATAAAATGTCTAATCTTTTTACCTCCTTATGGAGGTTTTTTTAATATTCAATTTTCTTTTTATTTAATCTTATTATCCTAAAATCTGCCATTTTCTTAATTGTCCTGATTACTGTTTCTACTCTCAGTCCAGTTAAATTAGCAAGCTGTTGTCTAGTATAGGGTACTATAAAGCTCTGTTCTTTATAACCATTGATCGTTTTAATATAATCAAGTAATGTTTTAATTTTCATTTGAGGATCACCCGAAGCAATGCTAAAAAGCATAATATATTTATAGAGTAATCTTTCTGACATAAATTTAAATACAGTCATCATTACATCTTTATTCTGCTGTACTAAAGATAGAAAATCCGAAGCAGGTAATTTTAAAATTTTGCAATCAGTTTTTGCAATTGCATTCATTGGGTAGGGCTGTTCAATAAACAACAATGATTCACCTAAACTTTGTCCGTCAGAAATTATACCCTGTATAAACTCGCGTCCATCTTCCTGAAAGTTATTTAGTTCAACAGTTCCTTTTACAACCTGAAAGTAAAACCTTGGTAATGTACCTTCACTAAAAATCACATCTTTTGTATGAAATTCTTCATAGGTTGCTCCATGTGAAAGTAACAGATCTTCACTAATTATCATATCGTTAATTTTTCATTTAAGCAATAAAATTGTTAGTAAAAAATTAATTCATATTACATCAAATAACATACCGTAATCAATTATTTCTACCACACATTAATATTCAAAAATATACAGAAAAAAATTCATCCTTCTTTATTCCTACTATAAAATTCAACATTATGGTAATATCAAATAATTTATTCTAATCTTAAAAACAACTATTGTTGGGTGATTTTCCTGTTCGTACTGAAAATATTAATAAATTATATGTATAAAAGTTCTACACTCCATTCAACTTCTGGTAAACTTTCTAAAGTACTGACTGATCCCTTTATTTTATTTGTTGTGATTGTAGCCATGTCAGGAATCATCATATTAACATCAACCTTCTTAATAATAATGATTGGCATTATAGAATTAGTTGCACAGTATTTACAGGAAGGATATCCATCCAAACTTCCACCTGTTTCTTCTCCTTCGGTAATAATGTTCTTGGCGGAAGAACTGTCCCCTTGAAACTAATTCCCAATTCCTACAACAGTGCAATGACTTCCATGATGTTAGGTGAAATAGTAAGAATATGGCAGGTTCAACTTTACAATAGATTAGGGCTTAATTAATCGTTTTTTATGAGTACTGGTATTTTAAAAAAGCCAGCCGTAATTATCAATTACGGCTGGCATAAAATTAAGTGAAATCAATAGTTTATCTTCAATTTTTTGATAAACCACCTTTCCTGAAAACCAACCATTTATAAAAACCAATATTATATTATTTCATTTAGAGATCCTGAGGAATCTATCTGCTGTATTTCAGTTGTATGACTATTTTGGTTAAAATGCCGGAGCGGGATGAATTCTCCGGCGATAACCACAAATTATGATAATAGAATTTAGTTATGTTAAACTACGCCCATCCCATTTTTTCACACCGTACAATTAACTATAAAAAAATGTGAATTTCTCTATGTATGTTTTGTATTGTAAATGTACCATATATATCACATATAACATCCTAATAAACTGTAGTTTTATCCATACCCAGATGTCAAAAAAACACTATAAGCCTACTTCTGATAAGTCCCGCTTATTTGTTGGGCAATAGCTTCAACATTAGAGGTAAAGTGTTCTGTCAACAGCATATTAATGTTATTAAGCTTACTTAACTTTTCATTTTCTGCCGAAATTTCTTTCCTGAAATTAAATCTATTTTTAATATTTCTTTCCTTGTTTAGTTGGTCCTTAAGCTGATTAATTGTTGACACTGAAAGAGCAATTCTTTTAAGCAGACTTTGATAATCATTTCTGGTATTTGTCATTCCACCAAATATATCCTGAAATACAATATGCTCCACTCGGTACATTATCTGCTTGTTGGTAATCTCAATAACATTGGTGTAGGAAGGAATAGTAGATTGGGAATCATTATAATGCACTAAGGGTAGCCTCTCTTCAAAGGAAAGAATACCTGACCTTTGGTCATCCTTATTCAGGGTATATAGAGAAGAATTACTTATAATCCATTTTTTCAGAATTATATAAAGCTCTTTTTTCTGTTTGTCGGTATTTATGGTTTTGGTATAGGTGTAATCACCATCTGTCAATTCCAATGTCTGGGCGTGTAAAAACGAGGCAAGAACAATAAATAGAAGAGATAATTTTTTCATGGTATTATTTTTATATGATTAGTTGGAATTTATTATTTCCTAATCCCGGAAGATAAAAAAGCTGAAACCTTTTTTAGAGCCTCTTTTCCTGCATCTCCCTTCAAATTAAACTGATATTCATGAGGTAATACCGGACTATAATCTTTGGGATAAAATAAAGAATCAACTTTGACATTCATTTGAGTCAGTTTACGGGCTAATGAATGGGATTGATTCGCTAAAGGATCCCCATTCCCCACACTGATAAATGTTGGTGGAAACGTGGAAGAAATATAATTATAAACAGAAGCAGGAGCAATCTTTGGATCAGTCATAAAATCCTCCGTTCCGGTATACGCCCAAAGGACTGTCTTTAAGAAACCTTTATACTTTCCCTCGAAATCAACCTGATTGAGATCGTATGCGCCACAAAATAAAATTACACCTGAAAGCTGCGCCCTTGTTATCGAAGGAAACATTTTCATTTCCGAAGCATACGAAGGTTCAGAAATAATATTGGCTAACTGTGCAGCAACATGAGCCCCGCCTGAATCACCGGCAATGATGATGGAATCAGGATCTACATGAAGATTCTTATAGTTATTTATAAGATAGTCCAATGCCTGATTAGCCTGAATGACAGGTGTAGGATAGGTATGTTCTGGAGCGATGGAATAATTGATAGCAATTACTGTAAATCCTTTTGCTGCAAGAATTTTACAGTAATTAGCAACATTCTCTTTACTTCCGGACACCCATCCCCCACCATGAATCCACATAATAGTGGGTAGTACTTTGCGGATTTTGATCATAGATTGAGGATAATATACATCAAGATAAGCGTCCTTGTCATCTTTCTGATATTGCAGATTACTTATTGTAGCAATCCCGGCAGGTACAAAAGGCTGAAGAGCCTTTGCAGTTTTTTTACCATTTTTGTTGAAAGCAAGGCGGATCAGCATAACTTCCGGCCACAGGCTGATCTGACAAAATATTAAGGATCCACTGCCTAGAATTATAAAGCACATACAGAACTTGATCGCAATCAGCTTCATTGCCTTGAAAGCTTTGTTCATAAATATTATTTCCATGGTTATTCAGAATTATTAGTAGGATACTTTTCTAAGTTTTTTTTGTCGTTTGGGTTCCGCTGTATGATGAAAAACGATCATATCAAGATTTCTGTTTAAAAAAGTGATTTCTCCATTAATATCAGTATATCTATATTCACTATTTTCAGCAGTATATTCCGGTAAATCTATACTTTTCTTAAGCTCATGAGTCTCTCCGTCCAGATGTATGGTTACCGTATTGGTCGTATTGTTGAGAATAACCTCCATTTCATCCTCTGCGAATTGATCGTCAAGATAAACGTTCTTAATAATATGATTAGAATGAATCTGTTTTTCAGCCTTAAATAATTTTGTTTTCCCAGGCTGTTCACATGCTGTTACTGAATAGATCAGTATTATTAAAAAGAAAAATATTTTTTTTTTCATGGCAATACATTATTTAATTTGTTATGGTTAGCAACAATGCCAAAATATCATGGAGCAGTTACCCCACCATTGTTGTTAACTGTAAAGCTTGCGATGAAAATGTAGTTCCCCTACTTATCTATGTAAATTTAATACTTATGCGATATGAAAACTAAAAGACAAATGTAGATTTATATAGAATTTAATGTAAAATTATAACTACCATTAGTGCGTTTTTATATTATAAGTTCTTTTAGAAATCATTTGTATCTCGTGTTGAGAGCGAATAAGAATATAAGTAATAGAATCTGGTTACAATTATAATAAAAAAGCAACCAGGAATATATCCTGGTTGCCAACCTAACCAAATCAAAAACCTATAAAAGTCTTCTTTAAAATAATGGAATCATTTTTTGTGGATCATGGATTAATCTTTTAATAATATCTATAATAAACTCCTCTTCTTTTATAATTTCCTGGTGTGATGCCTCAACTGGATACACCATTAATAAATCGGAATTTTCTATTGTTTTGTCCAAATTATTACAATCCAACTGATGAATATGATCAAAAAGTAACTGGCTTTCTTTTCCCCCTTTAACCATAGCTTTTAATAATACCATCCTTGTAAATCTCAAACGGGTAGTAATTTTTTGTCCAACAATACAATGTTCAGCCAACGCAAACTTTTTGGACGCTAAAAAAAGTTCACTGTCTACAGGTGCTTTAAATTCTTCACTTATTTCATCATCACTAGGCACGGAAGAAAGCTCCATCAGTTTTGCATCTTCACCTCTGAGTATAGTATCCAACATCAATATTATAATATTTTTATGACCCCTGCTTTCTAAAATTGAAGCGATCTCCAGAGCAATCTGTCCCCCTAAACACCATCCTACCAAAATATACTCTTTCTGTTGGCTGGATTTCTGTATTACTTCGATATGGTTTAGATAGTACATAGCCAAATCATTAAGATTGGTTATTTTTTCATCATTGTATAAATTATAAGAATCCACTCCATAGCATTGACAATAAGGTCTTAGCTTTTCAGCGAGTCCCTTATATACTTCACATCCCGCTCCTCCCGGGTGGATCATAAAAGCACTGGGTTTGTCAGTAACATGGTTTAAAGGAATGACTGCTTTATATTCAGGTTCATAGTGATTGATAACCAAGCTTAGTTTGTTAATCGTCTTTTCATTAAAAATATCGATAACCTTAGCTTGTATCCCCGTTCGCTGATAAATTTTATTGACCAGTTTAATAGCCATAATACTATTACCTCCCAATCGGAAAAAATCATCATGGATACTGATATGATCTGAATCTAGACCTAGCATTTCTCCGTAAATCTCCAC
>NZ_JCAIOM010000020.1:0-92950 GCF_059587025.1 Chryseobacterium sp. DZ-32 | reverse complement strand
TTGGAAGTAAGGATAATATTGGATAACTGACAATTATTTTTAACCCCTAACTGTCAGATAAAGTCGTGGCTATTACACTTTAAGCATATCTGGTCTGTTTATGAATCGTATTTGTGATTGCTTTGATATTTTATTTCGGATGTATAGAAATCTCTTAGGTTTCGGTGTCCTTTTAAAAATGCCATTTAAATTTAGGTAGCGGCTATTTCCAGAAAAACCACGTCTCTTTCACTGAATAAAGATGATATTAAGATTCCTTTAAAAAGCAAAAAAAGGAATCCTGAATTAAATATTTTTTACAGGCACAATATATTAAAAGAAGCTGTCCCAAAAGGTAAACTAATGCTCTGAGAATCTCCTAAACGACAAAATTTGTCAGACAGGAGTCCGAGACAGGAGGTACTTTTGAGACAGCTTCTTATATTTGCTAATTAGTACCACTTTCTTTTTTCCATCTTTTCGGCGATTTCTTTTGCGCTTTTATTTATTTCAGTGATAGATTTCTTTTTACCTTCTTTAATCCAATCAAGAAGTTCTGTTCTAGAGAAATGCAGACGATTCCCCTTTTTATAAAACGGCAGCTCTCGGTGACAAACTTTGGTGTACAATGTAGGCAATGACAATTTTAATAATCTGCATGCTTCTTTTGCCCCAATGTAATCATCTTCTGCTGGGATTTTGTATCCGTTTTCAAGTAATAGCGTTTCGATTCTGTCAAGCTTTACTTCAAGTTTAGCGATAACGGATGGCAGTTGTTCAAATGTGTAGTTTTTCATAATTTTTTTTACAAGGTTATTATTAAACAATTAGAAATTGATATGATGGCTTCCAATGTCCTGAATATGCGTAAGAATGAACTATAGCGATGGCTGATCAGAATTTAAATTTGGAACGGCTGTTGTGTTAATAACTGTCTCGCTGATGTTGAAATAACTGAGTTTTATTCTTTCAGAAGCCTCTTTTTTAAGGCTGTCAACAATTTTTGCGTAAATTTCTGTTGTCTTGATACTTTTATGACCCAATAGTTTGGATACAGTATAAATGGATGTTCCGGCTGCGATCTGAAGAGTAGCAAAAGTGTGTCTGAAGCCATGAAATGTGAAATGTTTTTCAATATCAGCATTAAGTAGCCATTTCTTTAACGAAGCAACTGTATGATCGTATCTAAGCCCATCAAATACACGATTTTCAGGATCTCCAGATTGTCCTATTAATTCAATAGTCTGGTCTGAAATCGGATAGTATTCTGCACTTTCGGTCTTCTCCTGATTATATAGAATATAATAATTTCCGGGAGAACCTTGTATCTCTTTCCATAATAATGTTTCTACATCTGAATACCTAAATCCTGTCATAGCGGAAAAAAGGCCTGCCTTTTTTACTATTTCATTATCACAATGAGCAATGGCCATTCTTTCTAACTCTTCCAAAAACAGAAACGGACGATGAGTTTCCTGAGGTTTAATATTTGATATAATAGAACTGAGATCTGTCGGCAAATATTTTTTTTTAAATGCGGCCTCAAGAGCAAGTTTAAATCTACTAAAGTAGGCTGCAGCTGTATTTTTTTTAATTTTTTTCTTAGCACGGCCAATGGCTGGTGATGAAAGCAAGAAATCGGCATATTCTTCCGCTAATGTTTCAGTTAGCTCTGTGCAAGGAATTTTTTCACCAACAAAGGCTTTAAAATATCTGACAGCCATTATCCAGTTATAACACCCTTTTCTTTTTGAGGCCTCTTCTTCAAAAATATCAATAAAATTCAACTTCATTTTTGCCTCAGAAATAAAATCAAACCGACGGTTCTGGAGATCAATTTGTCTCTGGGCCCTGACATATTCTGCCAGTGCTAACGTTTCCGTATTAAAATCTTTTTCTATTTCATTTTTTGGACGTTGGTAGATGAAAAGCTTTAAATAATGCTTTCGCTGCATTATACCGGTTGTGGGATTATATATAGGAGGATAAATATCTAAATATAGAGATTGTCTTCCTTTCGAAATTGTTTTTTTTCTTAGCGTAACTGGCATAGTATTATTTTTTTTTTTATTATACTGATATTTTTTAATACTGGGGTAATGTGGCTGGACAATGGAAGTGTTTGTCCCATAAGTTATCATTAATGGTTTGTAATTAGTCTATCCGCAATAGCTATTTGACCTGATTTTATTCAGAATCGGATCAATATCTATTTTAGGAATATATATGAATCTGCCATTTTTGAATTTTGGAATATGATGTCGTTTGATGAGATTTTTTAAGCTTGTTTCTGAAATATTGAACTGCTTTTGTATCTGACCAATTGTATAGCAATCTTTCAGTGGGATTTTTTCCACAACCGTTCGCTCAAATATAAAGGGTTGCTCCGGTTTTTCAAGCATTTCAAATAATGCGTCGATATCTTTTTTTAAAATGCGTGTTTTTCTGATAGAAAGATTGGCTGAAGGTAACATTCCATTTTTTAACATATTGTAGACAGTCCTGCGATCACATTTCAAAAGTACAGAAGCTTCTTTAACTGTTAAATACTCGAGTGTTTCAAACCCCAAACATGAATCTGGATTTTGTTTAGGTGTGAATTTTTTTTCTGGAATGTGTTGTTCGGTTTTGCTTTGCTGAATCTTCAGCTCCCTAGCATTTGCTTTGTAAGCTCTTTGGTTACACTTGTGACTACAGTATTTGGTGACTGTAGTTTTGGCAATAAATTCAAGTCTGCAGTGCTGGCAGATTTTCCTGATTTTGATAGTTGAACTCATAATATTTTAATTGTGGGAGTTCAGACGTGCTTAAGGTGCAATAGAGTACATTAAGTAGCAATAAGATACAATAAGGTACATTAAGCGAAGTTATTTCTCCCTGGTTTTAAAAAATAAAATATTATCAGTTTGAGGGACAAATAGGAGACAAAAAATCATAAAAACAAACCAACTTCCGAATAACCAGTACAAAAAATAAATTTTGTAAATATTTGGTTATTAGAGAGTTGGTTTGTTTTGGGTTATTCTATTTATCGTATTTATTTCCCGATACAAAACTTAGAAAAAATATTCCCCAGCACTTCATCATTGGTTACCTCTCCGGAGATTTCTCCAAGATGTTCCATGGCATTTCTAAGCTCATACGCCAGTAACTCCGTAGAGATCTGGAAAGAAATAGCTTCTTTTACTTTATGAACGGCATCCATGGATTTTCTTAAGGCTTCAAAGTGTCGTTGGTTGGTGATGACAACGTTATTTTCTTCGGTTTTCAAATGCTCTACATAGGAGGAAAGTTCATTTTTCAGATCCTGGATGTTTTGATTTTCAACTGCTGAGATTTTAATAAAATCAAAATCATGAGAAATGGCGTTTCTGAAAATATCTTCTACCGTTTCGTATTTGGTAGGAATTACTTCATCAATTTTTGTTGCGCAGATAATCAGCTTCAGATCTTCTCTCAACAAAGATTGAATCATTTCAATATCTTCAGAAAAATCCTCGGTGGCAGCATCTGCCAGATACACCAGAATATTGGCGTTTTCTACTTTTTCTTTTGCTTTTTTCACCCCGATCGCTTCAATTTCATCCACCGTTTCACGAAGTCCGGCAGTGTCAATTAACCGGAAAGCATGACCTTTAATATGAAGAACTTCCTCAATGGTATCTCTCGTGGTTCCGGCAATATTACTCACAATCGCTCTTTCTTCCTTCAAAAGCGAATTCAGCAGCGTAGACTTTCCGGCATTCGGTTTTCCGATGATGGCAACAGCAGTTCCGTTTTTAATGGCATTTCCGTATTGGAAACTTTCAATCAAGGAATTTAATTTGACTTCAATTTTATCCAATAATCCACTTAAAGCACTTCTGTCAGCAAATTCCACATCTTCTTCAGCGAAATCAAGCTCCAGTTCAATTAAGGAAACGAAATTTAAAAGGTCAGTCCTCAATACAGAGATTTCATTGGTGATGCCTCCTTTCAGCTGGTTGATGGCTACTTTTCTCGAAGCTTCATTTTCAGAAGCAATCACATCGGCAATCGCTTCTGCCTGGGAAAGGTCAATTCTGCCGTTGATAAAAGCACGAAGGGTAAATTCTCCTGCTTTGGCCATTCTCGCCCCGTTTTTGATCAGGGTTTCCAGAATACGTTTTCCGATATGCGGAGAGCCGTGAAAAGCAATCTCCACAGAATTCTCAGTGGTGAAACTTTTCGGAGCCAGGAAAATGGAAAGCATCACTTCATCAATCGCTTCCTCTTCATCCATAAAATAACCGTAATGGATGGTGTGGGATTTCTGTTTTTCCAGATTTTTGGCCGGAAAACTTTTCTGAACTACAGATAAAGCTTCATTTCCTGAAACACGGATGATGCCTAAAGCACCTATTCCATTGGCCGTAGCCAGCGCGCATATCGTATCGTTATTCATGCTGCAAATTTACGGTTTTTAATGTGAATTTGGATGGAAGTCTGTTATTCAGATTATCTATTGCTGTATTCAGTTCAAAACTGCGCAGATCTAAAACAGGCTGTGTTTGGAGAGGCTTGTTGTATAAAAGATGAACCTGTTATATCAACAAGCGCAGAATTACTTCTATTAAACACAGGGTGAAAATACGATTTGAGATGTAAAAATTTAAAAAATAATTCTGCTGAATATAAACAGAATTTGGAAGGTGTAGTTGGTTGTGGTGTAACATTTATAAGAGTTTTTTAACAACGCCGGTAATAATGTGGGGTGGTAAAATATCATGTAAGTATTAAAAAATTAAACAATTGTTTGGTATGTTAATTGTTGTTAGTGGGGTCGATGATGTTGAAAGTTTAAAAATTTATTATTAAAGCAGTAATAATTTGTTAAAGTATTATAAATGTATATGAATAAACTATTTTTTTTAAATTTTAATAAAAAATTGATTTTTTTATTAATGCTCATTTTCAGTGCTGTAGCCTATGCTCAGTGTATTCCTTATACAGGGCAGGCCATGACAAGCGGAAACACGTATTGCCTCAATGGAAACCTAAGTGTAAGTACCAATATCAGCATTCCGAACGGGGCTGCCCTTATTATACAATCCGGACAGCTGCAATCCAATAGTATTCAGGTTGATGGGATTCTGGAAATTACTGACGGAACAAGTGTTAAATGTACAGGAACTGTGAAAGTAGGAACTTTCGGGTCTCAGAAAAATTCAAAAATTAAACTGGGAACCAAATCTTTCTTATCTCTTGTAGGATCAGTGATTCAGGAAGACCCGACATTTGGCGGTTTCTATCCCGGAACAACTTCCGTTATTGAAATGGGAACAAGCAGTGTGGTAGAAATTTGCGGAACATTTACCCAGCAGTCTACGACATACCCTTCTGTTGAATATGTAGGTGTTCCTACCGGAAGAGCGTACTGTATTGCAAAAGCAGACGTAAGTGGTGGTGGTGGAGCTTCCATTATCAGTGATGACAGCCAGATCGTAACCATTGCCATGGGATCTGTTATAGGATTGGGAATGGGGAATTCAAGCTTCTGCGGACCCAATGCAACCAAAGCCATGTGTCCTGCTCTCTGGCCCGAAGGACTATCAGAAGACAAAACAAGCTGTGGAAATGCTCCCGTGATTATTGATGAGATCGACGGATTTTGCACAAAGCCCGGAATTTCAGGGACACCTGACGGATATACAAAATTTGGAATTACCGTACAGCAGAAAAGCGATTCGTGGCCTGAAAATATACCTAACGGATTTCTGGCTATGGAATCAAAAAATAAAGGTTTTGTGATTACCAGGGTTCAGCATGTAAGCCAGACGCCACAGCCCGGAGATGCCATCGCAGAACCGAAAGAAGGAATGCTTCTGTATGATATTCAGGATAAATGTGTGAAGCTTTACAACGGTACGGAATGGAAATGTTTAGAAAGAAGCTGTAATGATTAAACTGATAAAGAATATGAAAAATATAAAAAATATAAGTATAGCAGCTGCTTTGGTTGCATCCAATACATTTTTTGCTCAGGTTGCGGTTGGTAAACAGTCCGTGGATGGAAACAGCACAGTCTTAGATTTTGATAACGTAGCAGGAAATACAAAGGGTATAATTCTTCCTGCTACCTCCGGGTTTCCTGCAGGATCTTTAGAGAACGGAACATTCATCTTTGATGTCACGGATAATAAAGTAAAAATGTACGAAAATGATGTGTGGAAATCCTTGTCAGATGCCGGTAATTCAAGTGTGGTTATCACTAATAATTCTGCAGAAACGGGAAAAGGAGTCATTATGGGTGAGGCTGCAAGTTCTGCTGATGGCGTATTGGTTCTGGAATCTCAGAATAAAGCGATGATTCTTCCTCAGATAGCAGCACCACATCTCAATGTGAAAAGTCCTTATCCGGGTATGATGTGCTATGATACAGTCAGTAAAACACTGGCGGTATTTGACGGATCAGTCTGGAATTACTGGAAATAGATGATGAAAAATTAATCTAATATTGATTGACTATAAAAAGCAGCTGCATGTTTTCACGCAGCTGCTTTTTATTTTGTCTTAAACAATCTGCGCACTTTCCTTAATGCTGTTCATGACAAAAATGCTCTTCGTCTGGCCGATTCCTTCAATTTCTGATAATTTGTTTACGAAAAACTCGTGAAACTCATCCATATTGGGAGCAAGGATCTTCAGCATAAAATCAAAATCCCCGCTGATATTGTAAAATTCTACCACTTCCTTCAATCTGCCCACTTCCTCAATGAATTTTCCCGCAGTTTTTTTGTTGTGAACATTTAAAGCAATCATACAGATCACCATCATTCCTTTATTAACCTTTTTACGGTCAACCACAGCAGTATACTCTTTAATGATTCCCTGTTTTTCCATACGTTTGATACGCTCATGTGTAGGTGTAGGACTTAAGTTGATCCTGGCCGAAATATCACGGACACTCATCTTCGCGTCTTTCTGAAGCAAACGGAGGATGGATAAGTCTTTGTCATCAGGAATATAATTTTCAGTTGCCATTTTGTTCTGTTTTTATAGGTTTTTTATGGTGTATCAGGTATTTTGTTCTTTTAAATATTTTTAATATTCAATATTGTTCCAAATTTAAGGTTAAATTTTCAAATACGTTCTGTTAATTTTAATTTTGCAGGAAATTTGAAACATGGATACAAGGAAGAATGTAATATTAATTTTAGCATCGGTAGGAACATTTGTAGAGGCGTTGGATATTGCCATTATTAATTTGACCATTCCTTCTATTCAGCAGCAGTTTCAGATTGGAGCAGAGACGGTTCAGTGGCTGCAGACACTTTATGTATTGTTCTTTGGCGGATTTCTGATCATTGGAGGAAAGCTTTCAGATCAGATCGGAAGAAAAAAAATGTTTTTATGGGGAGCGCTGATTTTTATGCTGACTTCGTTAGGAGCCGGACTATCTCAGAACTTTGAAGTGCTGGCCGTATTCCGTGCTTTACAGGGACTGGGAGCAGCATTGGTAATGCCTTCTGCATTGTCTATAGTGACCAATACCTTCAGAGGAGAGCAGGAGAGAAACCGCGCCATCGGAATTTTCAGTTCATTTGCTGCTATTGGTTCAGGGAGCGGTCTTTCAGTAGGAGGAATCATCAGTACTTACCTGAGCTGGCATTGGGTTTTCCTGATCAATGTTCCTATTCTTTTAATCACATTGGTGCTGTCTTACTATTATCTGCCAACCGATGAAAAAAGCGAAACCGCTCAGAAAACAGATATGGTTTCAGGAATATTGATGGTGTTTGGATTGCTAAGCCTGACTTACGGAACGCACGAATTGGTTCACATCAAAGAACAGCCTTTCCTGGTAACAGGTTCTTTAATACTCGCTTTAGTACTTCTTGTTATGGTGTACTATCGTTTAAAATCCGTTGCAGAGCCATTGGTAGATTTAAAACTGTTTAAACACAGATCTTTAGTAGTTTCCAATGCTGTATTCTTTACTCTGGGAGCATTTTTTATCGGATTTTTATTCCTGATTTCACTGATGCTTCAGAAAGATATGGGCTACAGCGCTGCTTCCGCAGGGTTAATGCTTGTTCCGTTCAGTATTCTGTCAGCGTTAACCGCTAAATTCATTTTGCCGTATGTATCCAAACGTCTCAGCTCATCTCAAATGGGTGTTTTGGGATGGTTGTTTATGCTTGCCGGTGGTTTGCTGCTCTTAATTTCTGTATATGCAGGACATCCGCTGACTATGGTTTTGTTTGGAGCGGCATGTATTTCAGGAATAGGAATGACGTTCTGTTTTACCGCACTTTCAGTAATGGGAATTCAGGATGTTGAGCCGGCACATTACGGATTGGCATCAAGTTTGAGCTCTACAAGTTACTTTTTGGGAGCAGGAATCGGATTGTCGTTTATGACCTTAATGAGTCAGATTTTTCCGTCAGAACTTTCTGTGGGAAGCCTGAATCTGATTATTTTGATCAGTTACGCTTTACTGGCTCTCGGAATGTTATTTTATTTTATATTGAAAAGCATAAAAGTGAAGCAGGCAGAAGTAGCCGTTTCATAACGAGCAGCCTTAAAAATACACAAACTATATGACGAAAGAATCGGTGCTTAGGGGCCGGTTCTTTTTTTTGATTTTTGCTATTCTGCTTTCCTTTATTACCTTTGCTGTTTACTATATATCATGAAAATACAGGTTATCAGCGATCTTCACCGGGAATTTGGGAGTACAGAATTATATTTTGATCATGCTGATATAATTGTGCTGGCAGGAGATGTCAATCTGGGAACCAAAGGAATTGAATGGATAAAAGAAACTATATCCGATAAACCTGTCATCTATGTTTTGGGCAATCATGAATATTATAAAGGCTCATATCCGAAAACACTTCACAAGATTAAAGAAGCAGCCCTGGGTTCCAATGTTTATGTGCTGGAAAATTCATTTATAGACATTGAAGGTATTCGTTTTCATGGAGCCACTTTATGGACGGATTTTTCCATCTTTGGAAATCCTGTTCAGTACGGAATGCTTTGTCAATCTAAGATGAATGACTATAAAATGATCAGAAGAGATCCTTCCTATTCGAAAATGAGAACATTGGATACCTTTAAAATTCATCAGCTTTCAAAACAATGGCTAAAAGAAAGTCTTGAAGACTCAAAAGGACTTGAAAATATTGTCGTTACCCATCATGCACCCAGCATACAGTCAGTTCCAGAACATTACAAAAATGATCCTTTAACAGCGGCCTATGCTTCTGATCTGGAAGATTTCATCAAAGAATATCAGCCTCTGTACTGGATTCACGGGCATATTCATACTCCCGTAAGATATAAGATCGGAGAAACGGAAATTATCTGTAATCCTCATGGTTATATTGATGAAAAATATAATGGATATGATAAGGAGCTGATGATTGTTGTTTAAAAATAGAAGTAAAATTTCCGCAGGATTTTTTTTAATGTCTTAAAATGATAAAGTAAAATTGAATCAGCTTCGTCTGTAATGATGAAGCAGGTTTTTAATCCATTATCATTATGAAGACAACTATACAGGAGGGGATTATTCTCATTCCGGATTTCAGCGGATTTACTGAATTTGTGTTCAATACAAAATTGTATACAGGCGAGTATATTGTACGGCAATTACTGTCGACACTCATTGATGTGAACGATCAGTATTTTGAAATTTCCGAGATTGAGGGAGATGCCATTTTATTTTACCGTTATGATGAAAATCCGTCTTACCAGAGTATTTCAACAATGCTGTGGAAGATGCGAACTGCTTTCAACAGGAAAATAGAAGAGTTAAGTAAAAGTTTAAGTACCAAAATTGATCTGGCTCTCAAGTTTATTGTTCATTACGGATCTTTTTCACAGTACAATATCGGAAACTTCAGAAAATTATATGGAAAAACAATCGTGGAGGCTCATCAGCTTCTGAAAAACGGAGTCGCTGAACAGCCTTCTTATGCACTTTTCAGTAATTCTTTTCTGGAAAGCAGCAGGAATAAAGAATCCGGTTTTAATAAAGATCCGCTTCGTCTGCCTGAAGTTGGTGTTATTCATTACTTTGAAAGTGTAAACTAGCATATATTTTTTAATAGTAATCCTTGTCAATTTGCTATTGCTAACGGCCCGGGTGAGATCCGGGCTTTTTGCTTGTCAAATTGTTGGAATTTTAAATAAATTTTCAATTTCGTATAAATACTGTTTTTTAAGAATATTTATAATGGAAGTGAGTTTTATTGGTTTGATTTATTGAAAAATTTACATCGTTTTTAAATTTATGTTTATGTTTTAATTGTTATATGCTTGAAAATTAAATAATTATTTTACTTTTTTTTACTTTTTAATGTAACATATTAATGAAGATAGTGGTCTTATAGAAAAAACTATAATTTCACATGAAAATACTATTATTTCCCATAGCAATATTAGCAGGCGTATCAGCAATGGCCCAACAAGCTCCAGCTCCGGCTGCCAACGATACTGTAAAAGGAAATGCAAAAGAAATAGAAGCGGTTACTCTGGTTGCCAGAAAGCCAACCGTAGAATCTAAAGTAGACAGAACTGTATTTAATGTAGCGAATAGTGCAATTCTGGCGGGAAATACAACATGGGATGTGCTGAGAATGACTCCTCTGGTAAGTATTGATAACAATGATGAGGTAAAAGCTGAGGGACAATTGGTTACCGTATATATCAATGATAGGAAATCTGTTTTTACAGGTAAGGAGCTCAAGGAATATCTTAAAACAATTCCTGCCGATAACCTGATGAAAATTGAAGTGATCACCAGCCCGTCTTCCCGTTATGAAACTTCCGGTTCCGTAATCAATATTGTCCTTAAAAAAAGGGATGATGAAGGATTAAAAGGAAGCATATCTCTCAACAACAGACAAAGTACCAAAAACTCGCAATACACGAATTTCAACCTGAACTACCATAAGAAAAAGTTTACCCAAACCCTTATAGGAGGTTATAATAACGGAACTTATGTACAGACGAATCAGACATGGGATAACCGCTATGCGGAAAATAAACTTACGCAGTTTAATCTGAACAATGTAATGAGAAATGAAAGCCCTTCTGTTTCTTCCACTTCGGAGTTTGAAATTAATGATAAAAATAACTTCGGGCTTGTACTGGAATATTCACAAAACAGAAATTTTCATACTGCAGAATCTGATGGGACCACTACAAAAGACGGAGATCCGGGAGAATCTTTCCTCCAGAACCAAAACAACTGGGGGTTCAGCCGTAATCTGGGGACTAATGCTTTCTATAAATACTATGATAAAGAGAAAAACAGGATTTTAGATATTAATTTAGGAACCAATTATTCCAGTGATAATAATGATAATCTGATCGACAAGCAAATTACTAAGCAAGGGGTGATAACCCATCAGCAGCTGGGCGTTATCAGTAGCAATCAGATGCGTAATTATTACCTGAAAGTTGATTATACACAACCTTTTGGTAAATCGGGTGGCACCATGGAAGTAGGAGGGAAGACCGAAATAAACAACCATGTTATTCCTAACAGCCTGTATGGATTCAGCATTGATAATGCCATCCCGGAATTCGCTAATCTTTCCCGCAATGACAGATTCCATTATGAAGATCATCTGAGCTCCTTATATGCCAATTACAGCAAGACATTTTTTGAAAAACTGGAAACCAGAGTCGGAATCCGTTACGAATATATTGATTATAAAGTAAGACAGGATGTAGCAGGTACGGAAAGAAGGGATTCTTACGGCTCTTTTCTTCCCAACTTATTGCTGAAATATAGTTTTTCAGAGAAATTTGACCTGAGTCTTACCTACAACCGAAGCATTTGGAGACCCTGGTATTCTGAATTTAATCCCTTCCTTATGCCTGAAATTAACGGAACGTATTCCAGAGGAAACCTTTATCTGAATCCTAACCCGAATGACAGGCTTTATCTGAAGTTCGGAATTCTGAAAAAGTACTTTATCTCTGCAAGATATATGCACACGAATCAGGATTACTGGACGACTTACGTAACGGAAAATGGCAGAACAGTTTCATTGCCGGGGAACTTTGATGGAAAGGTTGAAAAATACTACCTATTTGCCAATACCAATCAGAATTTCCTGAAAAATAAACTGAATGTGAATGCCGGATTTGGATGGTACTACATTAATAATAAGGATTTTAACGAGAAGAATAAATTGGGAGCTAAGGATTATATCAGCTATTGGGGAGCCTCAGCGAATATATCTTATACTAATCTGTTTAATAAAAACATTAATGTAAGTGCATGGATGGAACTTGCCAATCAGAATAACGGTAACTCATATGCTAACAATACCAATGTTTTCCATAATATTTCAGTGACTAAAATATTCCCGAAAACCCAGATGGAGCTGAGCATGCAGCTGATGAACATCTTTAAAAGGCCTTATGGCGATAACACAACATACAGCGCGGACGGGACTTTCAGAGAATACTCAAAATGGGACTGGTATGGAGTTTCTCTTACTTTTGTAAAGCGTTTCGGAAACCAGAAGGTAAAGGAAAATACAAAAACCGACGTAGAGAAAAACGGAGGCGGCGGAAAATAATTCAGGATTTGTTAGATACGTTAAAAGCAGGTTTTCAATTGGGAATCTGCTTTTTATTTTTGGCTGGAAGCTGGAAGCTAGAAGCTAGAAGCTAGAAGCTGGAAGTAGTGAGGTACATCCTTGATTGTCTATAAAAATCTGTGCAATCTCTGTGATCTTTGGGAGAAAAATTAAAAAAAACAGACCCCAATCCGGGATCTGTTTGCATTCTATCAAATAATTATAAATAGTGTTTATACTCTTAAATCTCAGTTTTATTTAAGGGTAAACTTTACTTTGGTTTTAATGGCATCTGAAGAATTTCCAATCAGTGCTTCAAAGTCTCCGGGCTCGGCTACCCAATCGTGTTTTTGAGCATCAAAATAACTTAAAGCCGTTTTATCAATGGTGAAAGTCACTTCTTTCTGTTCTCCCGGATTCAGGTATATTTTTTCAAAACCTTTCAATTCTTTTGCAGGGCGTGGAACAGAAGATTTTAAATCGCTGATATAAAGCTGGGCCACTTCAGCACCTGCCTTTTTACCTGTATTTTTAACGGTTACTGTAAATGTGATTTTACCGTCCTGTGAAATTGTTGTCTGATCTGCTTTGGCCTTTCCGAATTCAAAAGTAGTGTAGCTCAATCCATGCCCGAAGCTGAACAGTGGTTTTATATTCTTTGTGTCATGCCAGCGGTATCCTACAAAAATGCTTTCGTTGTAGGTAATGTTGATAGGATTTTTCTGGTCTTTACCTTTTCCTGCAGCTAACTCATCTTTCTGCCCCGGATATTCTCCCAGCTGGTGTGCTGAATTGTCTTCAAGCTTTACCGGAAATGTAAACGGAAGTTTTCCTGACGGGTTGGCATCTCCGGCTAAAATGGCAGCAATAGAATTTCCGGCTTCGGAACCAAGATACCAGGCTTGTACAACCGTCGGAACTTCTTTGATCCATGGCATGGCCACTGCATTTCCGGAAACTAAAACCACAGCAAGGTTTTTGTTCGCTTTGGCCAGAGCAGAGATGATTTGATCCTGATTGTAAGGCAGTCCATAGCTTTTTCTGTCGTTTCCTTCACTGTCCTGGAAGTCCGCTTTGTTCAGTCCACCTACGAAAATGACGTAATCTGATTTTTTTGCCAATTCTACGGCTTCATTCGATAATTCAGCCTCAGACCGGGTGTCTTTTAAATCCTGTCCGGATTTTACGCCATTGTATTCTCCTCCGATATCTCCTACATAACCTCTTGCATACTGTACATCAGCCTGTTTTCCAAATCTGGCTTTGATTCCGTCTAAAGGAAGCGTTTCATATTTCACTTTTAAAGATGAAGAACCACCGCCAACAGTCATTATTTTGATGGCATTCTCTCCGATAACCGCTATTTTTTTAGCCTTGTTAAGATCAATCGGAAGAATATTCCCCTGATTTTTTAACAGAACAATTCCTTCTTCTCCGATTTCTTTGGCAACCGCTTTATGCTCTTCGGAAGCAATATTTCCGAAAGGCTTGTTACGGTTCATTGTTGTTTTATAAGCAAGACGAAGTAATCTGGTTACTTTGTCATCCAATTCTTTAGTACCTACTTTTCCTGCTTTAATCAAATCAAGGTAAGGCTTTGCCAGATAATAATTGTCATAGGCATTTTTAGTTCCTGCAGAAAGTCCGTTGGTCCATGATCCGAATTCAAGGTCAAGACCGTTATGAATGGCCTGTTCCGTATTGTTGACAGCACCCCAGTCGGACACAACAACCCCTTTATAATTCCATTCTTTCTTTAAAATATCGTTTAAAAGATATTGATTCTGGCTGGCATACTGACCTTTGTACATATCATAAGCCCCCATAATCGTCCACGAATCACCTTCTGTTACCGCTGCTTTAAAAGCAGGAAGGTAAATTTCATACAACGCTCTGTCATCTACATTCACATTGCTTGTATGACGGAACATTTCCTGATTGTTCAGAGCAAAATGTTTTACAGAAGTAGCCACTCCGTTAGATTGCACACCTTTAATATAAGGAACCACCATCTTGGATGTCAGATAAGGATCTTCACCCATGTATTCAAAATTTCTGCCGTTTAGTGGAGTTCTGTAAATATTCACTCCAGGTCCCAGAAGAATATCTTTTTTTCTGTAGCGGGCTTCTTCACCCAACGCTTTCCCATAGTTCCATGACATTTTTTTGTTCCACGTTGCGGATAAAGCAGTCAGGGCAGGGTAGGCGATGATAGAATCGTTGGTCCATCCGGCCTGATCCCATTCGTCCCACATTACTTCAGGACGAACCCCGTGCGGGCCATCTGTTGTCCAGAATTCAGGAATTCCCAATCTTGGTACACCCGGTGAACTGAATTTCGACTGTGCGTGAAGCATAGCTACTTTTTCCTCCAGTGTCATTCTTGATAGTGCATCCTGAATACGCTGTTCAACAGGTTTGGATTCATCCAGATAAACAGGAATGGTAGTATTAGTCTGAGCCATATAAGAAGCAGAAATAAAGGTGAATAAACTTATAATGACGGTTTTCTTTAACATAATGCCTTACTATTTGATTAAAAACAAAAATAGAGAAAATTTTTATTATCTCAAATTGAGAAAATAAAAAATTGACAAATAAAAAAACTGCCTGATTATTTGCAGACAGCTTATTATTAAATATTGTATTTGTAAATGCGGAAAACTGAAGAGAAGCTGATGTTGAGACATCAAAGTGAAAAGGCTAAAAGCAAAATTGCAAAACGGTAAAAGACGAATGAAGCTACTCCCGTATACTTTCATTCAACACCTCGAATCTTACGCTCCTAACACAGTGTTTAGATTCCTACGGAGGACAAGGCGGACGTATAGGTATAGCGTGCAGTTTGTTCATTCCGAAGGAATCTACCCTCAAACCCTCAAACCCCAAAACCCTCAAACTCTCCAACCCTCCAATTCGTATCCCGAATCTCGTATCCCGAATCCACTATCATAACTCTAATACTCTCAAACTCTCCCAAACTAAAACCCTCTCACTCATCAATCCCATCCTTTCACAGCACCTCCTTTGAAGATTTCCTTAGCTTTCTTTTCCACTTCCGGAGACTGGTAGGCTTTTACAAAGTTTTTTACTTTCTGGCTGTTTTTATTATCCTGTCTGGCGACTACCACATTCACATAAGGAGAATCTTTGTCTTCAACAAGAATACCTTGCTTTTCCTGATCCAGACCTGCCTGTGCTGCAAAATTATTATTAATTACCCCCACAACAACATCTCTGTCATCCAGAACCCTTGGAATCTGTGCTCCTTCAATCTCCATAATTTTAAGCTGTTTCGGATTCTCTGTAATATCCGTTACTTTGGGTAGAAGTCCAACTCCGTCTTTCAATTTCAGCAGGCCATTTTTCTGTAAAAGAAGTAAGGAACGTCCTCCGTTGGTAGGATCATTGGGAATAACAATCGTATTGCCTGCCTGTAATTCACCAACGTTTTTAATTTTTTTTGAATACGCTACAATAGGATACACAAATGTATTGCCTACAGGAGCAAGGTTATAACCTCTCTGCTTGGACTGTTCCGTTAAATAAGGAATATGCTGGAAGGCATTGGCATCAATATCCCCGTTAGTCAGGGCTTCATTGGGAACTACATAATCGTTGAAAGGGATCAGTTCCACTTCAAGATTGTACTTATCTTTAGCCACTTTTTTAGCTACTTCAGCAATTTCCTGCTCCGGGCCATACGTGATCCCGACACGGATAAAGTTCGGATCATCCTTTCTTCCCGAACAGGCACTGAACAGCAATATTCCGGCAGCCACTAAACCAAAAATCTTTATTTTTTTCATTCTATTTTTTATTTAAATACTATTGAAGCAAAAGAGTAAAAAATGATCTTATCCATCTCCATATCCCGAAACTCGCACCCCGGATCTCAAACACTCCCACTCTCTCAAACCCTCTCACCCAAAAACTACCTGTGATCAAATCTTTTTGACAATCTGTCGCCCATAAACTGGATGATGAAAACCAAAAGAACAAGCAGAATCAAAACGGTATTCATAATTACAATATCATATCCGATATATCCGTATTGGTAACCTACCTGTCCAAGTCCGCCAGCTCCTACAGCACCACCCATTGCAGAGTAACCTACTAAGGTAATCAAAGTGATAGTCGCATTATTGATTAATGAAGGAAGCGCTTCGGGCAGCAATACTTTTCTGATGATCTGCAGCGGAGAAGCTCCCAAAGCTCTTGCCGTCTCTATAAGACCGTGTGGAACTTCGATAAGGCTGTTTTCTACAAGTCTAGCAATAAAAGGAGCAGCTCCCACACTTAACGGAACCAAAGCAGCATTCACTCCAATGGAAGTTCCTGCCAGAATCCTTGTGAAAGGAATCATCCATACAATTAAAATAATGAAGGGAATGGCACGAAAAATATTTACCAATATAGATAATCCTCTATGGTAGGCTGCATTTTCCAGCAGTTGTCCTTTTCTTGTTAAAAATAGCAGGATTCCTACCGGAAGTCCCAGCACAAATCCAAAAAATCCGGATAAAAATGTCATATAAACCGTTTCCCAGGTTCCTTTTGCCAAAAGGGCAATTACTGCATCACTAAGCATATCCTTTTACTGTATTTTGAATTTTATTTTGATTGAAATAATAGATCGCCTGTTGGTTTTCTTCCGCCTCACCCTGAAGCAGCAAAAGTAGTTTACCGAAATTGGAATTTCCAAAATACTCTACATCCGCTTTTAACAATTTATATGGGATTTTATATTGGTTGTACAGTGTTGAAAGAATCTGTTCAACACTGATGTTTTCGTTAAGTTCTATTTCGACCAGTGGAAATAAACCTTCTTGAGGTTCTTTCTGCAGTCTGCTGATGAGTTCCTGTGGCAGGGTCATGATGTCTGAATTGATGAACTGGCGGATGATCGGGTTCTCTTTGTCCGAAATAATCTCGCTTAAAGTTCCTTTTGTTAATAATTTTCCTTTATCGATAACGGCCACATGGTTGCAGACCGATTTGATGACTTCCATTTCGTGGGTAATTAAAAGGATGGTAATTCCCAGTCTCTGATTGATATCTCTTAAAAGCTGCAGAATAGACTGTGTTGTTGCCGGATCCAGTGCGCTGGTTGCTTCATCACAGAGCAAAAGGTGAGGATCATTGGCTAGCGCCCTGGCGATGGCCACTCTTTGTTTCTGCCCGCCTGAAAGACTTTTTGGATAATCGTTGGCTTTATCTTCAAGTCCTACAATCTTCAGGAGTTCGTTGACTTTCCTCTTGATTTCGTCCTTGCTTGTTTGATCAAGTTCCAATGGAAGCGCTACATTGTCAAATACAGTTCTTGAAGAAAGAAGATTGAAATGCTGGAAAATCATTCCGATTTTTTTACGCTCCTCAGCCAGTTGTTTGGAGCTAAGTTTGGTAAAATCCTTTCCATTAATAATAATTTGTCCTTCATCCGGCCTTTCCAATAAATTAACGGTACGGATCAGCGTACTTTTTCCTGCCCCTGAAAAACCGATAATTCCTACGATATCTCCTTTCTCTATGTTAAGACTCACCTTATCCAGTGCTTTGAAAGACTGTTTTTTCTGATGAAATGTTTTTGATATGTTTCTGATTTCTATCATTCTGATTTTATATACTTTTTAAATAGGCTGGTATCTTCTGCCTGTTCTGTTTAAAAATCTCCTTACTCTTCTGATTTTGACCTTGGCCCGTTTTGAAAGTCTGAAATACTTGGTGACATTGGTTAGAAGTACTCCCAGCAATATAATGAATAAACCATACAGCTGACCTCCATTGATGCTTTGGTGGGCAACAATCCAGCCTGCAATCACTGTTACAATAGGATTGATATAGGTGTGGGTGCTTACCAAAGCAGCGGGTTTTACGGACAGAAGCCAAATGTACGACAAATAAGCGATTATCGATCCAAAGAAGATCAAAAATAGAACCCCAAACCATGCCGATAACGGAACCGCGGAAACTGAAAAATCAGTCCATTCTCTTCTGAAAAAAGCGATGAGAAAAGAGGCTAATCCCGCTACTATAAGTTGTTGAGCAATATTCATAAACGTAGATTGGGAAGCCGGATTTTTCTTTGAATATAAAGAACCCAATACCCATGCGATCGAACTTAATCCCAGAACTACAAATGCTGTAATCCGTAAATTTTCATTAACAACAGCATGAGCAGCATTTGAGTGTACACTGCCTTTTAAAAACATAACCAGTCCTGCGAAACCAATCACCAATCCTATTGGAATGAATTTATCCGAAAAATAATATTTCCAGTTCTTCCTATCAATGGCAATGAACCAGAATGGGCCTGTTGCGATAGCAATAGCCGCCTCAGATGCGGTTACATATTGCTCTCCCCAGGCTACAAGCCCTGTTCCTCCGGTAAGAATAAGAATACCTGTAATGGCATTTTTCTTCCAGTTGATCAGTGAATTTGCCTTTTCTCCTTTAGAAAGAAGATAGGCTATCATGAGAATTCCGGCTACCAGAAATCTCAATCCGGAAAGAATGAAAGGTGGGAAACCTTTTAAGCCAAATGAAATAGCTAAAAACGTAATTCCCCATATCACATAGATGTTTGTAAACGCCAATGGAATTAACCATTTGTTTTTAGAATTGCTCATTTTTATGTTTTTAATGTTGTTGTGTTCAATGAAAAAAGGCTCTACCACGTGGTAAAGCCTTCGAAAATATGTCTAAATAAAAGTAAGGTCAACCACAGTATTCTTGATGTACAGGCATACAGATATCTTTCATCATATTTTTGATGGTATGTTTCTTCATTGAATTATTTTTTAATTCTGCCTTCATTTTGTTTTATTTCCTGAATACGTTTGCAAATATAGAATATAATTTTTATTAGTCCACTAAAAAAGTAGACATTTTGAACATTAAATTATTGCTAATAGATTAATTATTTGTAAATCAATTTTTTATATACTGTTTTGTATTGGATTTAAAGTATTGAATAGATTTATTTTATAATGTTTTGGTAAGAAAAGATCATATTTTGATTAAAACAGGCGTTATGGAAAAGGTAATATAAATTAAAATTGATGAGAATTATGTAAATGTTAAACTCCGGTAAAGAAAAAGAGTTTTGCATTTATTAAACTAGTTAAATGCGCAGGATTTCTGTTCGCTGTAATTTAGCATCAAAATTAAAAGACATGGACAATAGAATTTTAGGTCTGCATCATATTACTGCTATTGCAGACAACGCGAAAAGAAATTTAGATTTTTATACCAAAGTTTTAGGAGTAAGACTGGTAAAAAAAACAGTAAACTTTGACGATCCCGGAACGTATCACTTTTATTTCGGAAATGAAAACGGAACCCCGGGAACCATTCTTACATTCTTTCCCTGGGAAGGAATAGGAAAAGGAAACAACGGAAGCGGAATGGCAACTCATATCGGATATTCAGTACCGAAAGGAAGCCTTGAATTCTGGAAAAACCATTTACAAAACCTTAATGTAGCCGCAAAAGAAGGAGAAATATTCGGCGAAAAGATGATTTCTTTTAAAGATCCGGACGGCCTTCAGTTACAGTTGATAGAACCATTAGTTGAAGACAACAGAAAAGTATGGACAACGGATGATATCAAGGATGAAAATGCATTAAAAGGTTTCCATAATGTAACTTTAACCTTGAAAAAAGCAGATCCTACCATCAAAGTTCTAACGGATATTTTAGGATACGACTTGCAGAAACAGGAGGGCGAAAGATACAGACTGGCTACTGATGCCATTGATACCGCTAATATTGTGGACATTATTGAAAACGAAACCATTCCATCCGGAAGAAATGCAGCGGGAACCAATCACCACATTGCATTCAGGGTAAAAGATGATAATGTTTTAATGGAATATCGTGAAAAGGCTTTATCTGCGGGATTAAGCATCACTCCGAAAATCAACAGAGATTATTTCTATTCACTGTATTTCCGTGAGCCGGGTGGAGTTTTATTTGAAATTGCAACTGATAATCCTGGATTCACTGTAGATGAGCCTCTGAATGAGTTGGGAACAAACCTTAAACTTCCTGTTCAATACGAAGGAATGCGTGAGAAAATAGAAGGAGTATTGCCGAACTTATCATAGATCATCGGTCATATTTTATAAAGATGCTAATTTTGAATAAAGATTTAAACATCCGGAATATAAACTTATTTTAGGTAATTGTAACAGGACGCTTCATCGAATCAACTTGTTGATCCATTCTTAAGTCAACTTAAAATATGAAGGATTATTATTAAATCTTCGCGTTAAAAAAAGCACGATTTAATACAAAAAAAATAAAAAATGGAAAGAACAGAAATAGTTTTAGATGGAAGAAAAGGAGAGATTCAGCTTTTCTCAGACGATCATAAAGCAGGTAAAATGGACATATCAGTTATAGGAAAAAAACTGACCGTTTACCATACCGAAGTGAATCCGGAATATGAAGGAAAAGGTTTTGCCAAAATCTTACTGGAAAGACTGGTTTCCTACGCAAGAGAAAATGATTTGAAAATTCTACCGCTATGTCCTTATGTTCACGCTCAGTTCAAGCGTCACCCGGAAGAATATAATGATGTATGGCTGAAGGAAGAACTGTAGGGAGTTTGAGAGTCGGGTTTCGGGATGCGGGTTTTCGAGATTCGAGTTTGAGAGTCTGAGGGGAAGAGGGTTTGAGAGTGTCTTGAGCTAAAAACAGAAGATGAATAAAGTTATTCCCGAACTTATCAACTCGAATCCCGAACCCCGAAAATCTTGCATCCTATTAAATAACCAATTAACAATTTTATCACAATGAAACTTATCACAGGACTGCATCACGTAACGGCAATTACCGGCAATGCACAGGAAAATATAGACTTTTATACCGGAGTTTTAGGACTTCGATTGGTCAAAAAAACAGTCAATTTTGATTACTCGGATGTTTATCATTTTTATTTCGGTGACGAATACGGTACACCGGGAACGATTATGACTACTTTTCCCTATGGTAAAGATCTTATCAATGGCAGACATGGAAAAGGAATGCTTAACACCACTGCTTTTTCAGTTTCTATAGATGCCCTGGATTATTGGATGAACCGTCTGGAACAGTTTAATATTCCCTTCAAACAGCCGCAGCAAAGATTTTCTGATGAAGTTTTCATTTATCTTGAAGATTTTGACGGACTGGGATTGGAATTGGTTTTTAATGATAAAGACGAAAGAAAAGGTTATTATAATGGTTATATTCCAAAAGATTATGCCATCAAAGGGATTCATCATGTGGAAATCTGGCAGGATGCTTATGAAAGAACAGCAGCACTTCTGACCACCCAGATGGATCATAAAGTGATCAAAGAAAGCCCTGACCGATTGAGACTGGGAACAGAAAATATGCCGGGGAAATATGTCGATCTGCTTTCTACCCCAAATGCTTTAAAAGGTTTAGCAGGAAGAGGTACCGTTCATCATGTGGCTTTTGCTACTCCCGACGCAGAGTCCCAGCTGGAAATGGTAAAGAGACTCAACACATACGGATTGGAGCATACCGAAGTGAAAGACAGGAAATATTTTACTTCCGTATATTTTAAAGAACCGGGAGGCGTTTTGTTTGAAATTGCTACTTCAGGCCCAGGCTTCGATGTAGATGAAGAAGCTGCATTTTTAGGAGAAGGTCTGCAATTGCCGCTACAGTTTGAAAAAAGAAGAGAACGTTTGAACGAAGTTCTTCCTAAAATCGATTATCCAACAGAAAAATTCAGATAGAAATAATGAGTCATACTTTAAATATAAAAACAGCAGGAATACCCTTGAATCAGGCAGAAAAAGCCTTGATCATGATTCACGGACGCGGAGGAAGCGCTCAGGATATTCTGAGTTTATCCCAGCATTTGAATGTAAAAGATTATGCTTTGCTGGCCCCACAAGCTTTGAATCACACCTGGTATCCTTTTTCATTTATAGCTCCGGTGGAACAAAACGAACCGTGGTTATCATCGGCCCTTGAAATGGTTGAAGAAACCGTAAAAGCGGCTGTCAATGCAGGAATAAAACCCGAAAACATCTACTTCTTCGGATTTTCCCAGGGAGCCTGCCTTACCCTTGAATTTTTAGCCCGTAATGCTCAGAAGTTCGGTGGTGCGGCAGCTATTATTGGTGGCGTGATTGGAGATAAAATCAACCGTGAAAATTATAAAGGTGATTTTGCAGGAACTCCGGTTTTCCTGGGAACCAGCAATCCTGATTTTCATGTTCCGGTAGAAAGAGTATATGCTACAGCCAATATTTTTAGAGAAATGAATGCGGAGGTAACAGAGAAAGTATATGCCAATTTTGGACATTCTATTAACGAAGAAGAAATTGAAATAGCGAATTCAGTTATATTTAAATAGTTTAACCACAAAAGTCACAAAAGATTTGATAAGTAAATATCGAGCGCTTAAAAAGAACACTTAAGTTTTATAAAAATCTTTGATTTTTCTCTCATGTGATCTTTATATTGTATATTATTAAACTTTACAAACATTTTAAAACAAAAACTTTGTGACTTTTGTGGTTATTACATTTTTAAGTAACCTAGTGAAGTGGAGATTCCTACGGAATGGCAAAGTATGAGGATTAACTATCCATACAGATTGTCACTCCGTAGGAGTCTCAATAAATAAATTAACATTCAATAGCGGTGGGCTTTAGCCCGCCTTTAAAAAAATAAATTTACCACTGGCTTTAGCCCAAACATAAATGATCAGAATCTGAAATCTAACTTCAAAAACATGCACGAACAATTACTTTTAATATTAGGACTTTTATTACTTGTTATGCTGCTGGTCATGCTGGCACAACGGATCAAAATTGCCTATCCTATCTTTCTGGTACTTGCCGGATTGGGGATCAGCCTTATTCCCGGAGTCCCTGTTTTAAAGCTGGATCCGGAGATTATATTTCTGATTTTCTTACCACCTCTTTTATACGAAGCAGCCTGGTACACTTCATGGAATGATTTCTGGAAATGGAAACGTCCCATCAGCTTGTTGGCATTTGGGTTGGTATTTCTTACATCTTTGGTCGTTGCTTACACTTCACAAATGCTGATTCCGGGATTTACGCTGGCTTTAGGCTTTTTATTGGGAGGAATTGTTTCGCCACCGGATGCGGTAGCAGCCACAACAGTTTTAAAAGGATTAAAAGTACCGAAACGTACCCTCGCTATACTGGAAGGAGAAAGTCTGATTAATGATGCCTCTTCACTGATCGTTTTCAGGTTTGCTCTGGCCGCTGTAATGACGGGTGCTTTCTCAATGCATGAAGCTACAGGACAGTTTTTTCTGGTAGCAGGAATGGGAATTGTCGTAGGAATTGCCGGAGCACATATTTTTTATGCCATTCACCGTTTTTTACCTACAACACCTGCTATTGATGCGGCACTTACCGTAATGACGCCATATATTTTATTTCTTTCTGCAGAACATTTTCATTTTTCGGGAGTGATGGCGGTAGTGAGCGGAGGATTGTTTATGTCATTCCGTGCTCATGAGATTTTTAAAACAGGAACTACGAGAATCAATATGACAGGAGTCTGGAACACGCTCATCTTTGTGATGAATGCTTTGGTTTTTGTATTAATAGGTCTTGAACTTCCTGATATCATCAATGGATTGGGTGAAATTTCAGTAATGGAAGGCATCAAATATGGTTTGGTTATAAGTTTGATTGTCATTGTGGTACGTCTTTTATGGATCTATCCCGTAGCTCACCTTCCAAGGTGGTTCAGTGAAAAAGCCCGCCGTGATCCGAGTCCGGGATGGAAAAACCCCTTGATTATAGGATGGGCAGGAATGAGAGGGGTGGTCTCACTGGCAACAGCACTATCCATTCCGGTTATGATGAATTCGCAGGCTGAATTTCCTATGAGAAACCTGATCATTTTTATCACATTTGTCGTCATTTTTGTGACATTAGTGTTTCAGGGATTGACATTACCTGTGATTATTAAATTAACAAAAATAGGGGAGATCGATCATATTTTGCCTTCTCACGAACAGCAGGCCGGAATTCAGATGAGACTGGATAAACTTGCCGTTCAGAGGCTTGATAACGAATACAATGAGGTGTTGAACAGCAATAGTCTCCTTGAAAATCTTAAAAATACGCTGGAAAGTGATATCAAACTTCACCAGAATCATCTCAATTCTATTGAAATGTGTACCAACAGGCAAAACGATATGGCAGAATATCATAAAGTAATGCTGGATATATTTGCCTTACAGCGAAAAGAACTGTTTAAAATGAAACGCGAAAAACTTTTCAGTGATGACGAGATTCGAAAAGCAGAATCACAACTGGATCTGAATGAATTAAAAATTACAGGAAATAAGCATTTGTAGCGGGTTTCGGGTTTGAGGGTAAGAGAGTGGGTGCGAGGTTTCGAGGTTTTGGATACGAGTGGGAGAGTATGAGGATGGGTGCGTTTGAAATTATAAGAGTGTAAATTATTACAGACAGAATGAACAAACTAAGCCCTTTATCTATTTTACACTATATCATTCCGCAGGAATCTAAATCGTCATTTTACCCTTCAAGTAAACAATATAAACATTAAACTCTGAACCTTGAGCTTTAAACTTTAAACATTGAACAACATGAAAACATTACATTTTTTAGTCATAGGAAAGAACCAGGAAATTCTGGATACTTTAAAAAGAATTATAGAAAATAATGAGGGCTGGACAGCAGAAATACAAAGTGATGAAAATTTCTGCTATGAATATATAAAAGAAAATGTGGTAGATATTGTCCTTTTAAGCTCTGGATTGGAAGAAGATTTTGAGAAAGATATAAAAATATTCTGTGCCGGTTTGGATAAGGACGTTAAAGTAATCGATCATTATGGAGGAGGAAGTGGACTTTTAAAGAATGAAGTTTACAGTCTTTTTCCTAATTTGCAGGGATAAAACCTGACATTATGTTCGAAAATATCATCAAAAATATTACGCGATTTATTTCAATCACTCCCGAAGAAGAAAAAACCTTTACAGATCTGCTTGTCTGCCAGTCGTTTCCAAAGAAAACGGTTTTACTCAGAGAAGGAGAGATCTGTCAGTTTGAAGGGTATATTCACAAAGGATGTGTGAGAATGTATTGTTTGGATGATAATGGTTCCGAAGTAACGTTATTGTTTGCCATCGAAGATTGGTGGATCAGTGATATTGCCTCATTTCATGAACAGAAGCCTTCTAAGGTTTTTATCGAAACGCTGGAAGATTCTGAAATCTATATGTTGAATACTACAACAAAAGAAAAACTGCTGCAGGAAGTTCCTAAATTTGAAAGAGTTTTCAGAATGCTGGTTCAGAGAAACCTGGCAACCCTGCAAAGCCGATTGGTGAATACCATTTCAAAGACTGCATCAGACAGATACCTTGAGTTCATCAAAGTATATCCTTCAATCCCCCAAAGAGTAGCGCAGTATTATATTGCTTCCTATCTGGGAGTTTCAAAAGAATTTGTCAGTACCATAAGAAAGCGCCTTGCTTCAAAGGAGAAATAAATCTTAGTTTTTTATACTTGCAGATTGCAGAGATTTGCATGGATTTTAAATTATATTCACCCATTTTATCGGAGATAAAATCCTTGCGTCATAAAAAATATTTAGCTTAAAAAACAACTCGCGTCTTTGCGTTTTCCAATTATTTTTTTGCTTATCATTCCTACAGAGGTTCCTAAGGAATGACACAGTTGAAATAACGGTCTTACCCACACAGTTTGTCATTCCGTAGAATCTAAATAGAGTTATTCTTTAAAATATTATATCAAATTAAATAGTTCCTAAGAGTAAAAAGACTTTTACACTTTACAAAAAATAACAATCCATTATAGTTATACTGCCGAATACAAAAGTATCCGGCATTTTTTTTTTGCTTCAAAGTCATTTATTAAACTAGTTAAATGTGCAGGGTTTCCGGTCTCTCTAAATTTGTCCTATCAAACAAGAACAAATAACAATCTGATATGGACAGAAAAGATTTTTTAAAGAAAGGATTATTGGGAACAGGAATGTTTGTAGCATCAGCTTCTTTGGCCGGCGCTATGAAAAATGACATCGATGAGATCGAACCACTAGAACCGATCGGATACAATCATCTTCCCAATACAGAATCAAAAATAAAAGAAAACTCTGTGATCCACAGAGCAGACTCAAGAGGGAAAGCGGATCACGGATGGCTGTTGAGCCAGCACACTTTCAGTTTTGCCAATTATTACAACCCTGAAAGAATGCACTTCGGAGTATTGAGGGTTTTGAATGATGATAAAGTGGAAGCAGGAAGAGGTTTCGGAACCCACCCTCACGACAATATGGAAATCATCAGTATTCCTTTGGAAGGTGACCTTGAACACAAAGACAGCATGGGAAATACAGCGGTGATCAGAAGCGGAGATATTCAGGTCATGAGTGCAGGAACCGGAATTATGCACAGCGAATTCAACAAAAACAGTGATCAGCCGGTGAAATTCCTTCAGATCTGGATTTATCCGAAAAAAAGAAATGTGACACCGAGATATGATCAGATTACATTAGATAAAACCAAAGGTCATAATCAATTTCAACAGATTCTTTCCCCCAATGCAGGTGACGAAGGTGTATGGATTCATCAGGATGCGTGGTTTCATCTGGGAACTTTTGATCAGAATAAAGAAACGCATTATCTAATCAGAAAAAAAGGAAACGGAATCTATGCTTTTATTTTGAAGGGAAGCGCAGAAATAGGCGGAGAGATTATAGAAGAACGTGATGGATTCGGAGTATGGGATATTCAGGAAATTAACATCAAAGCCCTTAAAGAAGGTACCGAAATCCTTTTGATGGAAGTACCAATGACACTATAAAAATTAAACAGAAATAACAACCCTTAAATTTTAAATTATTATGAAAAAATTAATCCTATCATTTGCAGCTGGTTTATTATCATTAACTGCATCAGCTCAAAACCCTGGAAAATCATTATTAAACCCTACCAATCACGCAGTAGTACTCATCGACCATGAAGGACAAATGGCTTTTGCCACAAAAAGCATCAGCATGGAAAAATTAAGAAATAATGTGGCACTGGTAGCAGGAGGATCAAAAATATTCAATGTTCCTACAGTAGTAACGACGGTGGCAGAAAAGTCATTCAGCGGACCTGTTTTCCCGGAAATTTCAGAAATATACCCGCAAGCAACCAGTGGATATGTAGACAGAACTACTATGAATACGTGGGAAGATGTTAACGCTCACAAAGCCATTACAGGAAAAAATAAAAAGAAACTGGTTTTCGCCGGATTATGGACAAGTGTATGTATCGTAGGACCTGTATTATCAGCGATTGACGAAGGTTACGATGTTTATGTAGTAACCGATGCTTCAGGGGATATTTCTAAAGAAGCGCACGATCAGTCAATCACCCGTATGGTTCAGGCAGGAGCACATCCAATCACTTCTGTTCAGTATGTATTGGAGTTACAGAGAGACTGGGCTAGAAAAGAAACATACAAACCGGTTAATGACCTGATGAAAAAACATGGTGGAGCTTACGGTATTGGAATTCAATATGCTCAGGAAATGTTAAAACACTAATGGGGGCTGTTTCGGCAGGCTGAAAGCCTGCCGAAACCTTCAATCTTAAATATTGAAATAATGAAACTACTGAATATACTTACACTTTCCACGGTTTTGGCAGCAGGAATTCTTAATGCTCAGAAAGCAGACATGATCATTACCAACGGGAAGATTACCACAATGGATGATAAGAATCCGGAAGTACAGGCTGTTGCCATCAAAGATCACAAAATCTTACAGGTGGGAACCAACGCCCAGATTTTAAAATTAAAAAACGGCGGTACAAAAGTCATTGATGCTAAAGGAAACAGAGTGATTCCCGGATTATTTGATAGCCATTTGCATGTAATCCGAGGAGGACGATTTTACAATACCGAACTTCGTTGGGATGGTGTGAAATCTTTAAAAAGAGCTTTGGAAATGCTGAAAGAACAGGCTCAGAGAACACCGAAGGGACAATGGGTAAGAGTCATTGGAGGCTGGAATGAATATCAGTTTGAAGAAAAAAGACTTCCCACACTGGCTGAAATTAATGAAGCTACGGGAAATGTGCCTACTTTCATCATGTATCTCTATGGAAAAGCCTGGTTAAACAAAGCCGGATTAAAAGAACTGAATATCAATGGAGATACCCCAAACCCTTCTCAAGGTTTAATTGAAAAAGACAATAACGGAGATCCCACAGGATTATTGGTGGCAGAACCGAATGCATTTATTCTTTATTCAACATTAGCGAAACTTCCGGAACTGAAAGAAGAAGAAAAAGTAAATTCTACCCTTCAATACATGACGGAACTGAACAGATTGGGAGTGACTGCAGTAATGGACGCAGGTGGAGGATTCCAGAATTTTCCGGATGACTACGGAACAACGGATCAGCTGAACAAACAAGGGAAAATTACCGTTCGTCTTCCTTACTATTTATTTGCCCAGAAAAAAGGATCTGAGCTTGCCGATTACACCAAATGGATTGGAATGGTAGAAATTGACGACCATGGTCATAATGATTTTAATGAAATCGATTATCATGTCAACGGTGGAGGGGAAAACCTGGTATCAGACGGAGCCGACTTTGAAAACTTTCTTTTCCCAAGACCGGAACTTCCGGCTACGATGGAGAAAAATATGAGAGAGGTGGTAAGTCTTCTGGTAAAAAACAAATGGCCTTTCAGAATTCATGCAACCTATAATGAAAGTATCACCAGATTTTTAAATGTCATTGAAGAAGTAAACAAAGAAACTCCTTTGAACGGATTAGTATGGTTTATCGACCACGCAGAAACCGTTACCGAAGATAATATGAAAAGAATCAAAGCGTTGGGCGGAGGAATTGCAGTACAGCACAGAATGGCGTATCAGGGAGAAAGCTTCATCCACAGATATGGTAAAAAGCCGGCTTTGACATCTCCTCCGGTGAAAAAAATGCTGGAAATGGGAATTCCGGTTGGATTAGGAACAGACGGAACCAGAGTCGCAAGTTATAACCCATGGGTAGCTTTATACTGGATCACCACAGGAAAAACAATAGGAGGAACTCAGGTGATGGGTAAAGAAAATACGCTGGACAGAAAAACTGCTTTATCACTTTCTACTTACGGAGGATACGAACTCATTAAAGACTATCAGAAAGGAAAAATACAGAAAGGATACTTTGCAGATCTTACCATTCTGGATAAAGATTATTTCACAGTCAATGATGAAGACATCAAAAACATCACTTCAAAATTAACGATCGTAGACGGAAAAGTCGTGTACGGAGATGAAACCTACAAAACAGCAGCTCCGGCACCACTTCCAGTCATACCGGACTGGTCACCTGTGAAATATTACGGAGGCTATCAGACAAAATAATTTTTTAGCCATAAAAGTTTTTAATTATTCAAGTATCAACCAACGTTCCAACTGAAGGGGTGAAAATTCCCCTCCTTTGGAGGGGTGTCAAAAATTCTTTGAATTTTTGACGGGGTGGTCAACCCAGCATTAATACAATCACGATAATCAAGTTAATTCATAGCTAAAATTCTTTCCAATCATGAAAAAGTTAATCCATATCATCACCAATACCAATCCCGGAAGAAAATTAACCGATGCTGCACTTTTAGTCTTCAGAGTTTTCCTTTCCGTAGAATTAATCGTAGCCCACGGATTAAAAAAAATAGGAGTAGGTGTTTCAGAAGCAGAGCAGGTTCCGAACCCGCTGCACCTTCCGGAAGCATTCAACAGTCTTTTTGCTGATGCAGCCAATCTGGTATTTCCGGTATTTGTGATCTTTGGTTTTTTCACAAGAATTGCAGTGCTGCCAATTTTAGCGGTGACGCTTACAGGATACTTTATTCTCCATTGGAATGATGCTTTACTGGTAAAAGACACTCCTTTTATGTACAGCTTGTGTTATCTGTTTTTACTGTTTATGGGAGCTGGAAGATATTCTGTGGATCATTATTTAACAAAGAAATCATCATGAAAAAACTGATTGCCATTGTACTGTTGCTGCAGATTTTTATTCCACTTCAAATTTCTGCCCAGTTCAAGCTGATGAGGTTTGATGAAGATTATGCTTCCTATAAAGACTCTGCAAAAACTTTTTACAACTCCATCAAATACATACCTATTGCAGAAAAAAGCAACCATTATCTTTCATTGGGGGGAGAAGCAAGACTGGAATTTGTAGATTTTAATAATGAAGATTGGGGTAGAACGGATATCGGGAGCAATCCTTTTCTGATTCAAAGATACAGTGTACATGCAGATCTGCATCTGGGCTCACGGGTAAGAATTTTCGGGCAGGTGAGAAGTGCCTGGGAAAACGGAAGGAAAAATGGTCCGAGACCTATTGATGAAGACCATTTGAATATCCAGAATCTCTTCATTGATATTGATATTCTGAAAAATGACAAAGAAAAGTTGACTGTGCGTGCCGGAAGGCAGGAGCTTGATTATGGAAGCGGAAGACTGATCTCGGTAAGAGAAGGTCCGAATTTAAGACTCTATTTTGATGGATTAAAATTGATGTACAAAAGAGGGAATTTCAGATCTGATGCCTTTATGATGGCCGCCAGTGAAATCAATCCGGGAGCTTTTGATAACAAGTCTTCAAAATCAGTCAACCTTTGGGGAAGTTACAACACATGGATTATTCCCAGAAGCGGAAACCTGGAGCTCTATTATCTGGGAATTCACAGAAAGGATGTACGTTTTGAAGATGGACTTTCCGATGAGAACAGACATACTTTTGGCGGAAGATTCTGGAAATATGGAGGAGGTTTTATTTACAATTTTGAAGCAGCCTACCAGTTCGGGAACTTTAATAAAGGAAATATCAGTGCATGGACAGCTTCTGCAGACATCGGATATATGTTTGAAAATGTAAAAGGAAAACCTACCATCAATCTTAGAAACGATTATATTTCAGGGGATAGCAATAAAGGAGACGGAACATTGGGAACATTCAATCCGCTGTACCCGAAAGGTGGGTATTTTGGATTTAATCCTCAGATCGGTCCTGTAAATTTAATTGATATCCATCCTTATGCGACCATTGATTTAGGTAAAAAAATAGCAGTACAGGCAGATGTAGTTTTCAACTGGAGATACTCTACTCAAGACGGAATTTACAGGCCCAGCGGAACATTGAACCTGGCGTCTTCCAACTCAAAAAAGAGATACATCGGAACTGCATTTTTAGGAAGTTTCAATTATAAGATCAATCCATTTTTAACCTTTAATACCGGAATACAATATTTCAATACCGGAGCCTTCATCAATGATGTAATTGATAACCACAAAGACGGACTTTTTATCAACTCCAGAATTGTATTTAAATTCTAAAAAACATAGGGAATTTGAAAATTTGAAAATGAGATCATTTGAAAATAAATTCAATAATTACCCCAGATCAATGCACCTCTCCATCACAGAAACTACCTTTGAAAAACAAATAAAAATATCCGGAGCGAAGCGACTCGCGCCTTAACAAAATAAACCTTAAAAAACTTAGCGCCCTTGCGTTATTCCAACAAACAAAAATTAAAACCCGCAACAAAAATAACAAGCAACAAAAATAACCCGCAACTCGAACCCCGAACCCCGCAACAAACAACAAAAAATAAATCACATGAAAAATACACTAAAACACTTACTGGTAATTACAGCTTTAGCATTATCTACAATTAATTTTGCCCAAACTACAACAACAGCTCCAGCAAAGACAACAGCCATCGGAACTTCCAAAACCTGGGGAACCGTAGACGGAATTTCCATAATAGGATTGGTACAGGGGCCATCGTCTGCTGACGCCCAGCTTCAGGTAGCCTGTGTTTTTGAATATACAGAAGGTGATATTTTCAGTCCTCAGGCATTACCCGCTAAATTGAACGGATTGGTTCACCTCGATGAGGCTTTAAAAGGAGAACTGACCAACCTTAGAAAAACAGGACAGTTTCAGGGACATTCTTTGGAAACCATTTTAATTACGCCTCCTGCAGGATCGATGTCTGCAAAGAAGTTATTATTGATCGGTTTAGGTGACCGTAACAAATTCACGCCCGATTTAATGACTTCCGTAGGCGAAGTAGCAGCCCGTGAAGCCATGAGATTAGGCGTTACCAATTTTGCATTCGCCAGCGACTTGAAAGATGCAGGAATAGATTCCCCAACCGCTTTGGTAGCAGGGAATGTGGTAAGAGGAATCGTACATGCCAACCGTTCTGAAAATTACCTGAAAGAACACAAATTATCCACCACAAAAAAATTAGAAAAAGTATACCTTCTGGCTGGTCCTGCCTTCTTTGAAACTGCAGGCGGAGGAATTTCCGATGCCATTTCAGAAGTAAAAAAGAAATAATGAACTAGTTTCATTACATTGTTGATCTGGCCTCCTTTTTATAAGGGGGCTTTTTGTATAAAAATGATTACGATTACATATCCAAAAAGCAATTTGTTTAAACGCAAAGTTGAATTTTTTTTTAAAATTCTAAGGGAGCAAAGATGGAATCAATGAAATTGATTCTTTCCAAGCTTGTGGATTATCCTTTTGCTTCATCGGCGACTTTAGTTGTATTTCTTTGCTCCCTCAAATAAATAATAGAATCCAATAACCTTTGCGTTTACATATGTTGTAAAACTTTAGTTCTTTAGAATATAAAAACGTAATTTGCTCTTTCTCAACTTTAAGACCTCAACCCTCAACGAAATTTGAAAAGTCAAAAAAAATCCCGATTTTTGCACTCCTTCAATAAACCCGAGTTCATGAAATTATGTATTGCCGAGAAACCCAGTGTTGCCAGAGATATCGCCAAAGTATTGGGCGCTACCACGCCTAAACAAGGCTATATGGAAGGAAACGGCTATTGCGTAACATGGACGTTCGGACACCTTTGTACCCTGAAAGAACCGCACGACTACGGTCCACAGTTCAAATCCTGGAACCTCTTTTCACTACCCATTATTCCCAACAGCTTTGGAATCAAGCTGATCCCGAATAAAGGCGTTGAAAATCAGTTTAAAGTCATTGAAAGATTGGTGGAAGAATGTGATGAGGTCATTAACTGCGGGGATGCCGGGCAGGAGGGAGAACTCATTCAGCGTTGGGTCTTACAGAAAGCAAAATGCAATAAACCGGTTCAGCGTTTATGGATTTCTTCGCTAACTGAAGATGCGATTAAAGAAGGATTTGCAAGTTTAAAACCAGCAGAAGATTATAAAAATTTATATTTGGCTGGAAACGCCAGAGCTATAGGAGATTGGTTATTGGGAATCAATGCAACGAGGCTTTTTACGAAGAAATTTGGGGGAAATAAAGCAGTTCTTTCCATTGGAAGAGTGCAGACTCCTACATTGGCGATGCTTGTGCAGCGTCAGAAAGAAATTGATGCCTTTACCACGGAAGAATATTGGGAACTGAAAACGAAATACCGTGACGTGATTTTCAATGCCGCGATCGACCGTTTAAAAACATTGGAACGTGCTGAGAAAGGATTGGAATACCTTAAAGTCAATCCATTTGAGATCGTTTCTTTCGAAATTAAAGAAGGAAAAGAAAAAAATCCACGTCTTTTCGATTTGACCGGACTTCAGGTAGAAGCCAATAAAAAATATGGATATTCAGCAGAAAATACCCTGAATTATGTGCAAAGTCTGTACGAAAAGAAGCACGTAACTTATCCGCGTGTTGATACCACCTACTTATCAGACAGTTTGTATCCGAAAATTGCAGGAATCCTTCAGAAAATGTATCCGTATCAGGATCTGATTGCCCCGTTGCTGGAAGCTCCGATTCCAAAATCAAAGGCTGTTTTCGACGATACAAAAGTAACGGATCACCACGCCATCATTCCTACGGAAATCCCGCCTTCTCAGAATTTGAGCAGGGAAGAAAAACTGATTTATGATCTGATTGCAAAACGTTTTATAGCCGTATTCTATCCGGAATGTAAAATTTCCAATACTTTGGTAGAAGGAAAAGTAGGAACCATTCCTTTCAAAACCAGCGGAAGACAGGTTCTTGAAGCAGGATGGCGAGCCGTTTACGCCAAAGAACCGAAAGAAGAAAACACCGATAAGGAAAAAGAAAAAGAGGAAGAACAAACCATCCCTGAATTTATTGTAGGAGAAACCGGACCCCACGATCCGATGATCCACCAGGGAAAAACAACGCCTCCAAAACCTTACACCGAAGCAACATTGCTGAGAGCGATGGAAACTGCCGGAAAACAGGTAGAAGATGAAGAATTGCGTGAAATGCTGAAGAACAACGGAATCGGAAGACCATCTACCCGTGCCAACATCATAGAAACCCTCTTCAAAAGAAAATACATCGAGAAGAAAAGAAAAAATCTGATCGCTACCCAAACCGGAATCCAGCTGATCGATACCATCGAAGACGAACTGTTAAAAAGCCCGGAACTGACCGGAGAATGGGAATCCAAACTTCGTAAAATTGAAAAAGGAGAGTATGAAGCTAATCTTTTCAAAGAAGAACTGATTCAGATGGTGACAGAACTCACTGAAAAAGTGGTGTACGGAAAAGGAAAAGTAATTACCCTCCAGGAAGAAGAAAAAGAAGAAGTCAAGGAGAAGAAAAAAAGAGAACCTGCGCAGAAAAAAGAACTTCAGTCCTGGGAAGAAACGAAATGCCCGAAATGTAAAGAACATAATCTGATCAAAGGAAAAACCGCCGTAGGCTGCTCCGATTTCAAAAACTGCGGTTTTAAAATTACGTTCGAAATCTTTGGCAAGAAACTATCCGATAAACAACTTTTAGATTTGGTATTAAAAGGAAAAACTTCAAAATTAAAAGGCTTCTCTACCCACCCGGAAGCAATCACAGAAGGTGTTTTGACTTTAAGTGATGATTTCCAGGTACAATTGAGCTAATCAATAGTATACTTAATCTAAATTATCAACTACCATTTGGAAAGAATAAACTAACTGGAATTATCAGGTGGAGAATACGGGATTCGAACCCGTGATTTTTCAATACCTGATTAAGCGTATCGGTTATTTTATATCGGGATTCCTGCACTTTTCTAGATATCATTCAGCAATAACCATTTTATCGGAGATAAAATCTTAGCGCCTTAAAAATATTTAGTATGGAAAGAACTTGTGTCTTTGCGTTTTCCAACCCATCTAGATTCCTATGGAATGACTAGGTGTACGGATAAACTAAGCGTTGTATTTGTTATTCCACAGGAATCCAATCTTATTCTTTTCTGCACAATCACAAGCCTTATCCTAGATACCAATACTCCAACTGAATATGTAAAAATTCCCATCTTCCCGAGGGTGGCAAAAATTCAAAGAATTTTTGACGGACTGGTTTTACAGTTTCTCGAATAACCTGTCATCATGAAATGCCAACATTCTCCCTTTTCTGTTTGATAAACTGAAAAACAGATCCAACAATAAAAAGCAGAAGAATAACAAGAAGAGTCTGCCCGATGATGGGATCTTTGATATCTTTAGCCAAAGGATGTCCAATCGGAACCCGTGTGAATGTCTCGTTAACAGTGGGAACCAGCGACAGGAAAAAGCTGAATGACAACAGGAAATTCTCAAAATACCTGGCTTTCTTACTTTCTTTTTTATTGGCAAAAAGAAAATAGGCCACAGTGATCAAAACAATGATAAATAATGAGAACACATGTCCTGCATTAAAACCTCCGTTTTTGGAGATACCTAATGCTGTAAGTGAAGTGACGGCCGTCGTATAAAAATAGACTTTTCCTGACGGCTGAGCCAGATTGATTTTACCATATCTGATAAATCCTATCACTGCGCCAACAAGAGCTGTTACGCCAATAATAGTGTGAAAAATTCCTAAACCTGATAGATTCATATTGATTGTATTTTAAAATTGATACTTATAAGCTGCAGGTATATTACTGTTCCCTGTAACTGACGGTACAAATTTGCGATAGAAATACAGAAATGATTTTGGGATTTAGTTCAAGAATTTGGGATTTTGGTTCAAAAAAGAACTCCTTATCAAAACAGGAAATACATTTATAATCTTTAAAAAGGTACGATTATCATCCTTTCCGTTCCTGGCGGTAATTGGAGGGCGTTATATGAAATTTATCGCTGAAGTTTTTGGTAAAAGTGGTCAGATCGTTGAATCCGCATTCGAACGCGATATCGGTAATGCGTTCATCGGATATTAAAAGTAATTCAGCGGCTTTTTCCAGTTTTTTATTTCTTATATAATTGGCAGGAGTATCGTTGTATAGTTTTGCAAATTCTCTTTTGAAAGATGATACACTTAGATTGCTTTGCTCAGCAAGCTGTTCGATTGTTAGCTGTGAAAATAAATTCGCTTCAATGATTTGCTTAAAAGAATAAGCGGTGGGAGAGAAAAGCTGTGACAGGATCAGCTGAACGGCCTTTGCACTGTGTGACTGAGCCAGCAGCAAAATGATTTCCTTGAGCTTTAGAACCAATATATCTTCATTAACGAGGGAAGGGTTTTCAAAATAAAAAAGCAGCCCCTCTACATACTTCTGGATCAGGAAATCATTGTTTATTTTCTCATTGGATTTATTAGAAACGATATCGGAAGGTTTTTGCAGCAATAAAGGCAATTCTCTGTCATAAATTTTTTTCAGGATGTCAGGATAGAACGTAATGATCACAATTTCACAATGATCCCCTGACGTTGAGTTCTGAATATGTTTTCCGGAGCTGATACAATTCAGAAAAAGGGAATAATTTGCCGTAACATCAAACTCCTGCTCCTCTGTTTTGTACTGAAACTCACCTTTAAGTACATACAGAAAGCAGGCTTGCTCCGAAACCGGAAAATCATACCTGAAGGACCCTGATATATCAATTTTCTGTATCAGGGTTTTCCCAAACAATTCGTGTTTTTTGTAAGCATTCAGCATAATGGAGTACGTGAGTTTTTGAATTCAATAATCAGGAAAAGTTAAATAATTTACATTGTAAATGCAAAGCTACAATCCATTTTATCGGAGATAAAAATCCTTGCGCCTTACTTAAGACAAAACTAGCGTCTTTGCGTTTTCTAACAAAAACAATGCAGAAATTCCTATGGAATGACCAGGTGCATGGATAAACTAAGCTTTTTATTCGTCATTCCGCAGAAATCCCGCCTTACCCTTTTTCTATACAATCACATTCGTTATATTATGTACCAATACCCCAACTGAAGACGTAAAAATTCCCCTCTTCCGGAGCGGTGGCGAAAATTCAAAGAATTTTTGACGGGGTGGTTTTACCGGAACAATTTCTCATACCAGGCGCCAACATCGCTTTTAATCTCCTCATGATGCTTACATAAAATCACAGCCAGCTCCAGTTCAGACCTGTCAGATTGATAAGGATTCAAAGTAAGAAACCCGAAGAAATTTCCATCCTGATCAACAATTGCAGGAGGATAAGAAGCATAAGCATTCCATGGTGAATAGGGGCCATAGGTACTTCCGTAGTTTCCATACGTATTCCAGATAGATTTTGAGCTGAAAACATTTCCGTAATCACCAAACTTATTCCATATCGAATTTTTATCAAAATTGTCACAGTTTAAACATCCCAGATATTCTTTTTGATCTGCACCGCCATACAAATGCAGGGTTTGCGCATAAAAGACACAGCATAAGAGAAGACTTACAACAATGAACACTTTTTTACAGTACATAGGATGATTACTTTATTCAATAATGACAACTGCCAGAAATAAAAAGACCGGTACTAACCTCCATTTTCTTGCTTCCATCTTCCAGCTTTATCTATCAATCTACCTTAAACTTCTTCGGAGACTTTCCGGTGATCTGGGTAAATTTTCTGTAAAAATACTCCAATGTATTAAAACCTGATTCAAAACAGATATTTTTAATCCCGATTTCAGGATTGCTGATCAGCAATTGCTTGGCGTGTTCTATTCTCAACTGAATAATATATTCTACCGGAGTACAATTGTAGGAATGCTTAAACTTTTTAAACAGATTGGCTTCGCTCATTCCTGCAAGCGCAGCAAGTCTCCTGATGGTAATTGGTTCTCTGTAATTGTTTTTGATGAAATGAACCACTTCCTGAAGTCCGTTCTGTATATTTTCTGCCTTTCCAGAATGGAGGAGGATATGCTTTGCATTGGTTTTCATCAGCTCATAAATCAGTTCTTTAAGACTTAAGCTTAAAAGAAAATCCGAGGTATTATGAAGATTTCCGTCAATTCTTCTGTTATAAAGATTGGTAAGGCTTCTCCATAAAGACTCATCCGAACTGATGAACTTTTTCACAGTGTTTTCTTTCATCATAATTCCTGTTCTGTCCCAGTCCGGATGCCAGTTTTCAATCACTTCGGAGAATACACTGTCAATATACTCCTGCTCAATATTCAATACCAGACATTTCGTAGGTTCTTTAAAAACGGGATGGATATCGATACTCAGTTCCTTGTTACAGGGCGGAATAAATACACTTCTCTCCTTGAATTCAAAAGTCTCATCATCACTGCGAATAATCTTATTGCCACTCAGCATAAGCGTGATAACAGGCTCTTTAAAAAAGAAAGGAAAATCATGACAAACTACATTTGTTTCAAATACATTCAATTCACCAAAAGGAATGCTGAAAACAGTTTTTTCTTCGATCTTTTCCATGATAGGGAGAGTTTAGGTTAAAAAAAATAGAGAATAAGTAAATAATTTATATCATGTTATTACCATTTTCGGATTACGTAAAATACAAAATAATTTAAAACAATGGAAAATACATCAGCAGCCAAACAAACCCATATCCCAGATACTCAGTTTTTATCCGTAAATCCTTCTACCTTAGAGGTTATAGGTGAAGTAACCAATACTTCTCGTGAGGAGATTGATGCTAAAATTGAGAAAGCAAAAAAAGCCCGGAAACTATGGGCCGCAAGACCGGATGCAGAAAGAAAAGAGATTTTATTAAAAGTAGCGGAAGCGTTGCAGCAAAATTCAAAACACCTTGCAGAATGGATCACCCGCGAGCAGGGAAAACCGTTGAATGGTCCTGGAGCTAATTTCGAAATGCAGGCTTGTGTAGGCTGGACACAGGTTCCCGCATCACTGGATTTACCCGAAGAAATTGTTTTCGAAGACGACACACGAAAAGATGTTGTATACAGAAACCCGATTGGAGTAGTAGCAGCCATTGCTCCCTGGAACTGGCCTTTGATGATTGCTATCTGGCAGATTATTCCTTCATTGAGAATGGGAAATGCTGTCATCATCAAACCTTCGGAATATACCACTTACTGCAGTCTGGAAATGATAAAAGTGATCAACAGTGTCCTTCCTGAGGATATTTTGCAGGTAGTTACCGGCAGAGGAGAAGTAGGTGGTTACCTTACCTCACATCCGGAAATTGGGAAAATTATGTTCACAGGCTCTATCGCAACGGGGAAGAAAGTCATTGAAGCTTCTGCTAAAAATATGGCCCGGTTAACCCTCGAATGTGGAGGAAATGATGCAGGAATTATTTTACCCGGACTTGATGTTTCCAAGTATATTGATGGGATTTTCTGGGGTGCTTTCCTGAATATGGGGCAAACCTGTGCCTGCTTAAAAAGACTATACGTTCATGAAAACGATTACGAAAAAGTCGTTAAAGCATTGGCAGACTATTCTTCCAATATTCCAATGGGGAACGGAGCGGATGAAGCCAGCGTTTTAGGGCCTATCCAGAATAAAATGCAGTACGATAAAATTCAGGATCTGATTCATGATTCCGAAAACATCGGGGCAGACTTCATATTCACAGGGCAAAAACCTGATCTGGAAGGCTATTTTATTCCCGTAACTCTGGTGGGAAATGTAGATAACGGAGACAGAATTGTAGACGAAGAACAGTTTGGTCCTGTGTTACCAATTATTAAGTATAAAACGTTGGAAGAAGCCATCAGTAAAGCCAATGATTCAGAAAACGGACTGGGAGCTTCCGTTTGGAGTGATGATCCTGACGAAGCTCAGAAAGTCGCTGTACAACTGGAAGCAGGAACTGTCTGGATCAATCAACATGGTGCTATTCACCCGTTTGTTCCCTTCGGAGGCGTAAAACAATCTGGTTATGGAGTAGAATTCGGAATAGAAGGATTAAAAGCAGTTACCGTTCCTAAAGTCATCAGCATTAAAAAATAAAGTTAGAACTCATGAAATACGATTTTATAATTGTCGGATCCGGTTCGGCAGGCGCTGTAATCGCTAATAGATTAAGTGAAAACGAAAATATAAATGTCCTTTTACTGGAGGCAGGTCCCGATGATAAAGTGGCTGAAGTGGAAGAACAGGCCGGCTGGCCCGCTATCTGGAATACGGAGAGAGACTGGGCGTATCATACCGTTGAGCAGGAGTATGCAGGAGGGAATACAAGATACTGGCCTCGTGGTAAAACTTTGGGTGGTTCAAGTTCCATCAATGGAATGATCTACATCAGAGGGCATCAGCAGGATTATGATAGTTGGGCTTATAAAGGATGTGTGGGCTGGGACTGGAAAAGTGTTCTGCCTTATTTTAAGAAATCAGAAACCCATGAAGAAGGTGAAGATGACATTCATGGAGGGGAAGGACCGCTTTTTGTAAGTCGTATCAAGCGCCCGAATGCCATTTCAGTTAGTGCTGTTGAAGCATGTAAGGAACTTGGTTATCCTTTAACGGATGATTTTAATAAAGAAATCTGGGGTGCAGGTCTTAACCACCTCAGTGTAGGAAAAGACGGTAAAAGATGTTCTACCGCGAAAGCATTCTTGGATCCTGTGAAATCGAGGCCCAATCTGTATATTCATACCAATGCACTGGCTCAGAAATTAATTTTTGAAGAAAATGAATGTGTTGGAGTTCAGTATTTGAAAGACGGTGAATTAGTAGAAGTGGAAGCAGAAAAAGAAGTCATTGTATCCTGTGGAACCATAGAATCTGCCAAACTTCTGATGCTTTCCGGAATTGGTGATCAACAGGAATTGGAATCAGTAGGAATTCCGGTAGTAAAAGATTTGAAAGGAGTTGGAAAAAACCTTCAGGATCATCTTTTGGCAAGTGTTATTTTTAAAGCTAAAAAAGATATTCCTGCTCCGGAAGCCAATCTGCTGGAAGCCCAGTTATTCTGGAAAAGCAAAGAAGAAATGGCTTTCCCTGATCTGCAGCCTTTGTTTATGGGACTTCCTTATTACAGTCCGGGATTCACAGGGCCGCAAAACGCATTTACATTTTGCGCCGGATTTATCAGACCTGCCAGTAAAGGGTATATCAAACTGACGTCTTCCGATCCTTTCGCTTCTCCGGAAATTAACCCGATGTATCTTTCTGAAGAATCCGATCTGGAAGCTCTTTATCAATGTGTAGAAATATGCCGCGAAATGGGAAAAACAGAAGCCATGAAAGAATGGAATGACGGTGAAATCTATCCCGGAGAAGGAAAAACAAAAGAGGAAGTGATAGATTATATCAAAAAATCATGTTCCACCTATCATCATATGACCGGAACCTGTAAAATGGGAATCGACAGCCATTCTGTAGTAGATCCGAGACTGAAAGTATATGGAATAAAAGGATTAAGGGTAGCTGATGCATCCATTATGCCGGATGTGGTTTCCGGAAATACCAACGCACCTACCATTATGATTGGTGAAAAAGCAGCCGATATGATCAAGGAAGATCATCATCTGAAAGCGTCAGGTTCATCTGAAAAGTTATCGTTTGTTGTGTAAGAAGGGTTAAAATCCTTGAAAAGAAGCCGTTTCATGTTTATGGAGCGGCTTTTTAATGAAAAATTGAAAGATCATTGAGATCAAAAACGTTATAGCGCTTACCTTTGTTTAAAATAAAATTCATGACACCAGAAAAAAAGAAACTCATTACAGACAGCTTCAGCCGCTCGGAAACCCTGAAATTCTATAAAGCTGAACTGCTGGAAGTAGAAACAGATTTTATATCCATGAAGATCCCTAAAATGGAAATGATGACCCGAAAAGCAGGAATGTTCAATGGTGCAATGATCGCCTCTCTGGTAGATGTTTCTTCAGGATATGCCGCTGTGAGCCACTATCCGGAAGACTGTTATGTAGTGACCGTTGAGCTGAAAGTGAACTACCTTCGTCCTGCAATGGGAGACGCTCTGGTTTCAAAATCCTATGTTATCAAAGGTGGAGGAAAAATTGTGGTTGTGCGAACGGAAATCTATGTTCAGACCGAAGGATCTGATTCAGAAAGTCATGTGGCGACCTCATTAGTTACCATGATGAAAATAAAATAAGAATTTAAAGGAAATAAAAGCCGGAATATTCCTTCAATAAAGGATTTCAAAGCATTTTTTTTTCCGGAATGGAATGGCTTTTGCTCAACAAACCCCATAAACATTAAAAAATATCACAATGAACTTAATTATCCGACTTTTTATTACAGCAATTGTTGCTTATCTTTTAACTAAAATTTTACCGGGAGTGCAGTTTGAAGGATTTTCTTCAGCCATCATCTTTGCGATTGTACTTGGGGTTCTTAACATATTTGTAAAGCCAATTTTAAGTCTGTTTGGCCTTCCGCTGACTATTCTTACCTTAGGATTCTTTGCGCTGGTAATTAATGCCGCAATAGTCCTGATTGCAGACTATTTCATAGACAGTATGGTTGTAGATGGGTTCTGGTGGGCATTTATCTTCAGTATATTATTATCAATCGTAACTTCTCTGGCGAATTCAATGTTCTCAGATGGAGATTAATTAAAATCATAAAGATCAAAAAAGAAATCCGCTCAACGAGCGGATTTCTTTATTTTTTAATGAACTTCAGTAACACGAGGTCTCCTTTCGAATCTTTAAGCTTTAAAAAGTAATTTCCTGAAATAAGCTGACTAATTAAAATTTCTTTCATAAACTGATCTTTTAAAATCACCCTTCCATTCACATCTATAATCTCATATTCGTTGAAGTTCCGGTCAGTATTTACTTTTAAAATATCTGAAACAGGGTTCGGATAAACTTTGATTAAAACGCTTTTATTTTTAGAGACTGATTCATTAGATGCTAAAAATAAACATGAAGGCGGAGTGGTTATTACCCCATCTGTAAAATCATAATACAAAGTACTTCCCATCGGAATCAGATTGGTACTGACGGTAGCAGGAATATTCTCAAATAGAGTACAGTTATTAAAACGGACATTGGCACTTTCAAAATCTCTCGTAGTCTTATACCATGATTCACATCCGGCAGGTTGCATTACAACTCCAGGCCAGAATGTATCGATTGCAAATCCGTCTATAGAATTGGGACTGACCATATCAACCATTACACAGCTTCCTGATGCCCATGTGGAAGGTGCTTTAAAATAAATAGCAGCAGTAGGAATACTTCCTGTGTAATACTTTTTACTGATTACAGGAGACGAACTTCCTTGTCCGTTAACAAGAAATGCCTTGATCTCTTTATTCTGATCAATAGAAATCTGCACATTATTTACGGCAGAGGAAGAACTAATCGTCGGAGTGCTTCCGTCAGTGGTATAATAAATAGTCCCGTTTCCATTAATAGTGACCTGATAAGGATTATAATAATGATTGGGAAAAGGACTCATCGTAAGCTGTGAAAAAAAAAATGAGGACACACAAAGTGAAGAAAAAAGTATAAATTTTTTCATATTAAATGGGTATTAGTTTAGTTTTTTGTAAAACTAATAAAATTTTTGCCATACATAAATCAATTATTTTTCAACTTTAAAAACTTAATGTTAATTCTTTCGTCCGTTTTTATTTTAAATATTAACTTTGGCAATCTTTGAATTTAATAAAAGGATGTAGGAAATCAACTGATTTTGTACATCCGTTAAAAATGAATATCAACATATGAAACTTAAGTACAGCCTGCTGGCTTTGGCAGCTCCGCTTTTAATGAATGCACAACAAGTAATGACGCCTGAAATTCTTTGGACTTTGAAAAAAGTTGGGGTACAGGCAGTTTCACCAGATCAGGGTTCTCTTATCTATAAAGTAGGGCAGGTAGACCTGAAAACAGAGAAAACGAAAAATGAAAACTATTTTCTGAATGTTCTTAATAACCAGTCTTCCAAAATCGATTTCGGGAAAAAAGCCCTTATTCAGTGGGATAAAAACGGAATCTATGCTCAGGAAGGAGATAAAATCTATCTTTCTAAAGATGCCGGAAAAACCTGGACAGAATTTTATACCATTGGTGAAGCAGATAATATCGTAATTTCTCCTGACGGAAAGAAAATTGCTTTCAGCAAGCAGGTATTGGTAGAAAAAGTAATGGGGAAAGATAAATTCAGCGATACTCCTAAAACAACGGCTCAGGTATACACAGACCTGAATCACAGACACTGGGATTATTTCAATGAAGGAAAATATAACCATGTATTTGTAGTGAATACAGCCGATAAAGTAGAAGGAGCGAAAGATCTTCTGGAAGGAAAAACCTGGGATTCTCCGCAAAGACCTTTCGGTGGTGCTGAAGATTTTATCTGGAGCCCGGATTCTGCACAGCTTTTATATGTTACCAAACCTAAAAGTGGTAAAGAATATGCTACAAGTACCAATACCGATATCTTTGCTTATGATCTGGCATCAGGTACTACCAAAAACCTTACAGAATCCAACAAAGGATATGATGTAAACCCAAAATTCAGCCCGGACGGAAAATCTCTGATCTGGCAGAGTATGGCCAGAGATGGATATGAAGCAGATAAAAATGATGTGAAAATCCTGGATTGGAAGTCAGGGAAGACCACTAACCTTACCTCAGGCTGGGATGAAAGTGTTTCAGGAGACGTTCTTTGGGGAGCAGATTCAAAAACGATCTACTTCACAGCGGCATTCAGAGGTACAAAACAGCTTTTCTCGCTGGATTCAAAATCAGCAAAAGTACAGCAAATCACTAAAGGAGATTTTGACGTAAACGAAATCTTTACAGACAATAAAACTTCACTTTTAGTAGGAAGAACAGACGTAAACCATGCTACAGAATTATTCTCTGTAAACGTTAAGAATGGAGAAATGAAGCAGGTAACTGAAGCGAACAAGGAAACTTATGCTAAGCTGGCTCAGGGGAAATCTGAACTTAAAATGGTGAAAACTTCAGATGGTAAAGAAATGGGAGTTTGGTTCCACTATCCACCGAACTTTGACCCGAACAAAAAATATCCGACTCTGGTATATTGCCAGGGAGGCCCACAGTCTGCACTTACTCAGTATTTCAGTGTAAGATGGAACTTTGCTTTAATGACAGCTAATGATTATATCGTGGTAGCTCCGAATAGAAGAGGTATGCCGGGCTGGGGAACAAAATGGAATGAAGAAATTTCAAAAGACTGGGGCGGACAGCCAATGAGAGATTATCTGGCAGCCACAGATTTTGCGAAAACTTTACCATATGTGGACGGTGACAGGGTAGCAGCTGTAGGAGCTAGTTACGGAGGATACAGTGTATTTATGCTGGCCGGAATCCATGAGAACAGATTCAAAACATTTATAGCTCATGATGGTTTATTTGATATGAAATCATGGTATCTGACTACCGAAGAACTATGGTTTGCCAACTGGGATCTTGGTTCTCCATGGGAAAAACCACTTCCAAAAGCGTACACAGAATTCAATCCAAGCAATTTTGTAGAAAAATGGAACAAACCTATTATGATTGTTCAGGGAGGAATCGATTTCCGTGTTCCCTACGAGCAGGGTCAGGAAGCTTTCCAGGCTGCAAAATTAAGAGGATTAAAATCTAAACTGGTGTACTTCCCGAACGAAAACCACTGGGTACTTCATCCACAAAACGGATTGGTATGGCAGAGAGAATTCTTTGACTGGCTGAAGGAAACTTTGTAGACAAACAATATAAAATATCAATAGAAACGGGCTTTAGCCCGTTTTTTTTAATTAAAAAAACAATGACTTTAGCCAAAACCTCAATAACTTCCTTCTTCAGGCTCCCGGTTTCCTGCCTAATTAAAATAAATTAAATCTTTATATTTGAATATGCAAAAGCGTATTTCTTCATTTCCACCCATTATTGACGCTCAGTCTGAAATTCTGATTTTAGGATCAATTCCCGGAGTGAAATCACTGGAAAAACAGCAGTATTATGCCCATCCGCAAAATAAATTCTGGAAAATCATTTTTGAATTGCTGAACGAACAATTTACTGATGATTACACACAAAGAATTGAAACGATAAAGAAACATCATATTGCCCTGTGGGATGTCATTGATTCCTGCGAGAGAAAAGGAAGTCTGGATTCTGAAATCAGGAATGAAGAAGCCAATCAGATTGCAGAACTGTTAGAAGAACATCCGAACATCCAAGCTATTTTCTGCAACGGCGGAAAGTCATACAAGAACTTACAGAAACTGCTCGGGAAAGATTATAAGCTGCCCGTTTTTTTATTGCCTTCTACCAGCCCGCTTCATACGGTTTCTTTTGAAAAGAAGCTGGAAGAGTGGAAAAGAATTTTGGAATTTTTGGGTGATTAGGAGTTCTGGAATTCGAGGTGCGGGATTCGGGATATTGACTGGGAGAGTTTGAGAGTTTGGGAATGAGAGGGTTTGAGAGGGAGAAGATAAAGCTAGATTCTTACGGAATGGACAACTGGGACGCTTTATTTATCCGTACACTTTGTCTTTCAGTAGGAATCTATATACTTTATAAACCCAGCCCTCAAACCCTCAAACTCTCCGACTCTCCACCAGCTCCAGATATTCTCTCAATCCTTTTAACAGTTCCAATTGATTTTTAGTTCTGTCCAGATTGTGTTCAGGATGCGCGATAGAATAATAGGTACTCCCATTCAGATAATCGGTTAAGAAACGAAGTTCCTGAATATAAATGGCGACCTGTGCTGCATAATCGAGATTCTCAGTTTCCAGCGGTGTCAGTTTTTCTTTTAAATGAAATAAAAATCCTTCTTTTACGACTTTATACATTTCAGGGTTGAAATTATCTATGGCACTTCCATCATCTTCCTGGGTGGTATTGGTATACGACTGGATCATCGTTCCAAAATCATATAAAATGGTAGAAATCATTATGGTATCCAGATCAATCACAGCCAGCGGCTTATGATTCTGATCAAAGAGAATATTACTGATCTTTACATCTGCATGAATAATTCTTTTTGGGATCTGATTGTTTTTCTCCATTTCAATCCATCGGTCCGGCAAGGATAAAAGCTGGTTGGTGATTTCAATTTCAGCTTTAGCATTTTCTTTTAACTGAGGAGCCGCATCTTTGAGTGCATTTTTATAATCCGTAACCCTTTTCTCAAAATTGAGGAAATTGGGAAGAGAATCTTCAATGGCAGGCAGTTTTTCAGTATTTACCGTATTGAGAAAATAACTGAAGGTTTTAGCAGCATCAAAAGCCGTCTGCAAAGAGGGAGCAGTAAGGAATGTTGTACTGTTTTCTATAAAATTGAGCATACGCCATGGCTGGCCATTTTTATCTTTTACCAGAATTTTACCGGTAAGAGAAGGAACAGGTTCTATAATTTCAAATTGATAATGATTTGACCTGAGCACTTCATTGATCATTAAATGGTTATTAACGACCACTTCCGGCTGTTTAAAAACATGATTGTTGATTTTCTGCAGAATAAACTTTTTCCCCTGACCTTTATCCTCCAGAAGATAGGTGGTATTGATCAACCCGTCAGTAATAGGAGTAAGGTCATAACTATCCGTACCGATAAATTCAGCAACAATATCATTTAGCTCCATAGATTTTCCGGGTATCTGTTGTTTTTAATCTCTGAAATCAGAAAATCTTTAACTTCCTTTTTATCATCAGCATATGTAACTCCCATCCATGGGGAAGGAGATACTTTCACCTTTACCTTTACTCTGTTTTCATCCATCATTCTTTGTACTGCAGAAGGAATATAAAATTCCTGATCAGGCAGTGGATCAGATTCTATGAAATCATAAAAATAGGTGTCCAGATAACAGAAAATGTGAGGGTGGAAAATAAAAAAATTCATGGATACCAGGGTGTCAGGATCCAGTTGTATACTTTCTCCGTTTTCAATGTAAACAATTGAGTTATTTATTCTTTGAATGGATGTTTGTTCCACTACTTTGATCAGGTAGTTTTCAGCATCCAGCGTACATATTCCTCTGGCTACAGTACCATTTCCACTCAATGTTGTACCCACAGGATAAGCAATCATCCCTAATTGTGTATCTGATATATGATGATGGTTAATTTCATGTGCAGCGAGCTGATACACTTCTTTTCCGTAGAAATCATCCGCGTTAATCATCACAAAAGGTTCCTGTATTGAATATTTGGCGCAAAGTACGGCATGAGCGGTTCCCCATGGCTTATTACGATCGGGATAATCAAAACCTTCCAGTGAAATAGGAATGCTGTCTATCTCCTGATATACCCAAAGCAATTCAAAATTTTTAGCTTTTGAAATGCCGTTGAGCCTTTCAATATAACTTTCAGGAATCAGTTTGTTGACAATAATAACTACTTTTTGGAAACCGGCTTCCAGTGCATCAAAGATGGAATACTCAAGAATTGGCGAGCCGTTATCGAGTATTCCGTCTACCTGTTTAAGCCCCTTGTATCTGCTTCCTAATCCGCCTGCCAGTATAAGTAATGTTTTCTTAGAACTCATCGGTCATTCCAAATACAGGTTTACGGGTTTTCCATTTTCCATTGGTGAAATCAGGAATATCAACTACCTGACCTCCTTTGGCAATAGACTCTTCGCTTAATGGTGTAATTGAATACCACAATGCAAGATCATACACATCCATCGGGAACTCTATATTCCGTTTGATACATTCAATAAAAGTATTCATTACAAAGAAATCCATTCCGCCATGTCCTGCGCCTGCAGCAGTAGCTTCAAACTTTTTCCACATCGGATGATCGTGTTCTTTCATCCATTTTTCAGTATTGTCCCAACGGTGGGTATGGTTCATGGTTTTTTCAAAATAAATATGTCCCTGGTTGAAATCTCCCCATCCGAAATCCTGCCACAATCCTTCAGTTCCCTGAACTCTGAAACCAAGATCATAAGGTCTTTGTAAACTTGTATCATGAGTAAGAAGAATGGTTTCTCCATTGGCACAGGCAATCTGAGTGGTTACAATATCTCCCTGGTTGAATTTTACTTTGGCATTAGGATGGTTTTGTCCCCCTTTGGGATGCTCAACAATATATTTATGAAGCCCTACAGATTTTGAAGAGAATGAAGAAAGCCTTGTTAAACGGTTCCCTCTGTTGATATCCATCATCATTGCAACCGGACCTAATCCATGAGTAGGATAAAGCTCGCCGTTACGCTTTACATAATGTTCGGTTCTCCATTTTGCCTCACTGAAGCCTTTTTCTCCAAACTCAGCACCGGAATTGTATGGATTAACCCCGTCATTGAAAAGAACACCTCTCAGATCATGCTGATAACCGCCTCTTCCATGTACCAGTTCTCCGAACATTCCTTTACGGACCATATTCAGGATGGCCATAATATCTCTTCGATAGCATACATTTTCCATCATAAAGATAGGAACTTTCGTTTCCTCATATACCTTTACAAATTCCCAGCAGTCCTGAAGCTTTATCGCTCCGGAAACTTCCATGCCTACAATCTTTTTAGCGCGCATGGCTTCCACACCCTGGGTAAGATGCCATTCCCATGGAGTAGCGATCACAACAGCATCTATCGTTTTTAATTTTAAAAGATTCCTATAATCATATTCCCCGTTGGAAAACTCCTGGGCAGCCGGTTTATTGTTGTCTTTTAAGATTTTTTGAGATGCGGCAAGCATCCTTTTTTCCGGATCTGCAAACGCCACAATTTCCACATCATTACGTTTTGCTAGTAATTTTACATGCTCCTGGCCACGAAGACCTACACCGATAAAACCGACGCGGACTTTTTTATCTGTTTTAAAATCATTGGAATAAGCAAATAAAGAATTGGGTAAAACCAATGCCCCAAAGCTTGCCAAAGCTGCAGTCTTAAGAAAGGTTCTGCGGGAGTTACTATTGTTCATCTATATATTTTTTTTAAATATATTAAAACTTTTGTAAATCCCGGTAAGGTGATAGATAATTAGAGAATGAAGTGATGAAGGTGGTTTGTAAGAATTTGAGGCTTATTGGATTTTAAAATTGAACAGTTTTGTAGTTATTAAAATATAGATTATTAATTTTCACTTTTTTAGCAGTTTTACTCATTTATATTTTTTTAAAAAATATTTGTTATATACGTGAAAATTTATTGATTGATCCAGTCTTTTCTTAATGCAATTTGTTTTGAATCAGGGTTGGAGTCATGAGTTACTTTTCCAGTGGCTTCATCATAACTAAAACTTGCTTTTTCCAGATATTCTTTTAAAGGAATGGGATGGCTGCCCTCAATATAGTCTCTGAAAAATGTTCGTATTTCAGAATAAGTCATTTTTGTAATCTCATCAAAAAGTTCATTATCATTAAAGTATTTACACTAAATCACTTCACAATTTGTCTCTTTTATTTTTCCATATAATATACCTCCTCATAAGGCTGAATCAGTACCCATCCATGTCCTGAAAATTTCATCTGAAACTCTTCGCCGCTTCCTCTGCCGATAAGACTTTTGAAAGAAACATTCGTTTTCAGTTCCGGGCTTAGGTTTCCGGACCATGCCACAGTAGCATTCGGATCTGTAAATACAGGTGTATCAGGAGTTACAAGTAAAGTTAAAGGATCTCCGTGAGTTGTAATAGCAATATGGCCCGTTCCTGAAAGTTTTGCCTGGAAAAGACCTCCGGACATCATTCCAGCAATGCTTTTCAGCATAGTAATATCACTTTTTACGCTTTGTTCGTGGGCAAGGATATCATTTCCGTTTACACAAACAGATTCATTGTTCAGATACAGAATACGGACTTTCTTCCCGGAATCTGCAACATATAGTTTTCCGGTTCCTTCTGCTTTCATCAGCCTGGCTCCTTCACCGCTGATAGCTTTCTTTAAAAGATTTCCAATTCCTCCGGACAGCATTCCCTGTCTTTCAAAATTGATATTTCCCACATAGCTTACCATGCTTCCTCTTTTCGTCCATACTGCCTGATTGTTAAGGTTGATTTCCAGAAGATGTTTCGTTTCCAGTTCAAAATAATCTCTTTGCTGCGGATTTTCTTTGGTTTCGTTGATAAATGCTTCAATTGAATATTTACTCATAATGATATTTTTTAATTGGCTGTTTTTAGAGTGTTATTACTTTAGTTTGTCGAGTTTATACTCCCTTTTGTTACTTTTAGGATTCAGATCTACAAATTCATACGCTTCAAAATGGGCAAGTCTGGTTTTGAACATCTCAGTTGCCTTTTCCAGTGACCAGGTTTTAGGGTAATGAAAACCTTCAAATTCTGTATTGAAAATTTCCGCTTTGAAATCATGTGAAAACTCATAATCGCCTGCGTAGGTCAATGCTATTTTGCCTGTCCATATAATATCATACCGGTGATTCTCTTTTTTTGAAAACCGGATCTGATGTCCGGCACAGCTGTCATGCCCCAGCAGGTAGATGTTGAAAGCAAGATCATCATCATCAGAATGTTGTTCAGACGGAAGATCATTACTGAAAAGACCATTTTGAACAACAGCATCGAAATCTAATTTTTCATCAAGGTTATTAATTCTGATTCCTCTCTGTTCACCCCAATAGTTGGACGAGAGTGTACAGGCATGATAGTTTCTCCATACGATTTTGGAGTCCCAGTCGGACAGATCTTCGTCGTCGTCTTCCCCGTTTTCATCGTCATTGGCGTAATAATTTTCAGTTTTTAAATGAAAATCAAACCAGATAAATCCAGATTCATCAATTCTTCCACTCCAGCTAAAGGTTTCAATTTTGTGGCCATCAGGATACGGATTATCAATGAAGTATATTTTACTTACAGGTTCCATATTGAATTTTAATTTTTCCAAAAATACTCTTTTTATGTCTTGAAACTCCCCGTAAAATCACGGTTTTATGTTTGATTGTAAATAATACTTGACAAAGGGGTGTTCAATGTCGTATATTTGCACTCCGAAAATTACACCTTGTAATTTCAATAATTTTTAAACCGTAATTTAAAAAATGAAAACATCAGATTTTAATTTTGATCTTCCTGCGGAATTATTAGCAGAACACCCATCAGAGCACAGAGACGAAGCGAGATTAATGGTACTTGATAGAAAAACACAAACTATCGAGCACAAATTATTCAAGGATGTTGTGGATTATTTTGATGAAGAAGATTTGTTCATCTTCAACAATACAAAAGTTTTCCCTGCACGTCTTTACGGAAATAAAGAAAAAACAGGTGCTAAAATTGAAGTTTTCTTATTAAGAGAGCTTGATAAAGAAACCAGAGTTTGGGATGTTTTGGTAGATCCTGCAAGAAAAATCAGAATTGGTAACAAATTATTCTTCACTGAAGATGAGTCTTTGGTAGCTGAGGTTATTGATAACACAACTTCAAGAGGAAGAACATTAAGATTCTTATTCGACGGATCTTACGACGAATTCAGAACAAAACTAAAAGAATTGGGAGAAACTCCACTTCCAAAATATATCAAAAGAGCTGTAGAACCTGAAGATGCAGAAAGATATCAGACAATCTATGCAAAAGTAGAAGGAGCAGTAGCTGCCCCTACAGCAGGTCTTCACTTCTCTAAGCATTTGATGAAGAGATTGGAGATCAAAGGGATCAATTTTGCTGAAGTTACCCTTCACGTGGGATTGGGAACATTCAACCCGATTGAGGTAGAAGATCTTTCCAAACATAAAATGGAGTCTGAAGAAATCATTATCGATGAGAAAAATGCTGCCATCATTAACAAAGCGGTAGAATCTCACAGAAGAGTATGTGCAGTAGGTACTACTACCATGAGAGCATTGGAAACTTCTGTTTCTTCAAACAAAAAAATCTCTGCTTTCAACGGATGGACAAACAAATTCATTTATCCTCCTCACGATTTCGGAGTAGCGAACTCAATGATTACGAACTTCCACACACCGAAGTCTACTTTAATCATGATGATTGCTGCATTTGCCGGAAGAGATTTTGTAATGCATGCTTATGAAGAAGCCGTAAAAGAAAAGTATAAATTCTATTCTTACGGTGATGCAATGTTAATTCTATAAAAAAGATAATAGGTAAAAGGTTGCAGGTAATAGTATCTGCAACCTGCCACCTAAAATCTACAACCTTACAATGAAAGATATCCGTACATTATCACTAGACCAGCTTAAAGAATACTTTGTGTCTTTAGGAGAAAAGCCGTTTCGTGCGAAACAGGTCTATGACTGGCTATGGAGTAAAAACCTCCATTCGATTGACGAAATGACGAATCTTTCAAAATCACTTCGTGAGAGAATTTCGGAAGAATATACCATTAATCCTGTTTCCGTAGACCTTCTTCAAAAAAGCTCTGACGGAACCATCAAAAACGGAGTGAAACTTCATGACGGACTGATGGTGGAATCTGTTCTTATTCCTACAGAAACAAGAACTACAGCCTGTGTATCTTCGCAGGTAGGATGCTCATTAAACTGCGAATTCTGTGCTACAGCAAGACTGAAAAGGATGAGAAACCTTGAAGTGGCTGAAATTGTAGATCAGGTAGCCCTGATTGACAGCCAGAGCAGAATGTATTTCGACAGACCGCTTTCCAATATCGTCTTTATGGGAATGGGAGAGCCAATGATGAATTACAAAAACGTAGTGGAAGCCATCAAAAAAATTACCCAGCCGGAAGGATTGGGAATGTCTCCAAGAAGAATTACCGTTTCTACATCCGGTATCCCTAAGATGATCAAAATGCTTGCAGATGATGAACTGCGCGTGAAACTGGCTTTATCCCTTCATTCTGCTATCGAATCCAAGCGCAATGAAATTATGCCTTTCTCTGATAAGTTCCCATTGACGGATATTATGGATGCTCTTCAGTATTGGTATCAAAAAACAGGTTCTGTGATTACTTTTGAATACTGCGTATGGAAAGGAATCAATGACGGCGATGAAGACATTAAAGCTTTAATCAAATACTGCAAACAGGTTCCTTCAAAAGTAAACCTGATTCAATACAATCCGATCGGGGACGGAAAATATGACCAGTGTAACAAGCAGGCAGAAGAAAATTACATCCGTCAGCTTGAAAATGCAGGGATTACTGTAATGGTCAGAAGAAGCCGTGGAGGTGATATTGATGCCGCCTGCGGACAGTTGGCCAACAAAACAACAGATTAAAATTTCCTTAAAAAAAGCCTAAAACTTTCTTAAAAAATAGCTTAAAACCCTACCTTTGCACAAATTATTTTGTGATGATGGATTTTCTTATGAGCGAGGACGGGCTGGAAAATGTGTATGCATGGGCTATCCCATTGCATGCCACTGTTATTTTAGCGGAAATGATTTACAGCCACGTTTCAGAAGCTAAGTTATATAGCGGGAAAGATCTTGCCACCAATGTTTATCTTGCATTGATGAACTTTGGCCTTGACCTTATCATGAAGGCATTTGCTATGGGCGTAATGTTCTTCTTTTACCATCACAGGCTTTTCTCTTGGGACCTTAGCGTATGGTACTTGCTGGCATGTTTTATCATCACAGACTTTGCCTATTATGTGCTGCATTATGTGGACCACCGTTCCAGAGCATTCTGGGCAGTTCATATTACGCATCACAGCTCAGAATATTTTAACCTCACAACAGGATTCAGAAGCCCGGTATTACAGCCGCTTTACAGATATCTATATTTTTCGCCGCTGGCATTTTTAGGATTCAATCCCTGGCATATTATGGTGGCATACGCTATAGGACAAGTGTATGGAACATGGGTGCATACGCAGACTGTGAAGAGTATGGGATTTCTGGAATATATTCTGGTAACGCCTTCTCATCACCGTGTACACCATGCTTGTAACGTAAAATACCTGGATAAAAACATGGGAATGTGTCTCATTATCTGGGATAAAATATTTGGAACCTTCCAAAAAGAAGATCCGAATGTACCCGTGAAATATGGAATCTATCCAAAAATGCCGGATAACAGACCGGATACGGTATTATTTTATGAATGGAGAAAAATCTGGAAAGATCTGAAGCAGCCTGGATTAAAATTTACAGACAGAATCAATTATATTTTCAATTCACCGGGATGGAGACATGATGGAACGGGAAAAACGGTAAGGCAATATCAGAAAGAGTATTTTGCAAAACAGGCACAAAAGAAAGAACAACAGCAAAATCAGAAAGAGCAGAAAACGGCTTAACTTCTGATTTAAATCAATAGAAATCTAAGGGAAAAGCGGACTATTTTAGTCCGTTTTTCTATTTTTAGAATGGGCATTTTTCAAAGGCTATACAGTATTTATATTCCGTAGGAATCTCCACTCTTATCTCAAACCCGCATCCCGAAACCCGTACCTCGCATCGCATGCAAACGCTTTTAGCTCAAACCCTCCAAGTCTCCAAGTCTCCAAGTCTCTAACTCACAATAAAACCTTATTTTTGTCTTATGAAAAAACTCCTTCTGATTGTTGCACTTTTCGTTGGCCAATCTGCATTTTCCCAGCGGACTGATTTTCTGAAAATAAAAAAATACAGAGTTAATTACCTAGATGATAAAATTCAGGAAACTTCAGGACTGAATATTTTAAACGGAAGATTGTATACATTCAATGACAGTGGAAATCCTGCCGAACTTTTTGAATTGGATAAAAAGAGTGGAGAAATTATCAGGACACTGAAAACCAATTTGATCAATACTGATTGGGAAGCGTTAGCTAATGACGGAGAAAATTTTTATATCGGGGATTTCGGAAACAATACCGGAACAAGAAAAGATCTGATGATTTACAAAGTCCCATACCAACGTCTCAATGAGTCTAATGATATTAAAATTCCCGGCTCGGAAAGAGCCTTTGACGGAACAAAAATTCTGTTTTATTATCCCGAACAGATTGAGTTTATTTCTAAAAACACAAAAAACGATTTCGATGCGGAAGCCATGATTTATCTGAATGGAAAGCTGCATATATTTACCAAAGAGTGGGCTTCAAAAGCAACCTCACATTATATCGTAGATCCGGAAATTTCAGAACTGCAGAAAGCAGAGAAGATAGAAACCTATAAAACAGGTTTCGTGGTTACAGATGCCTCTTATTTTGATAAAAAGCTTTATTTAGTGGGATATACCAGGAAAACGGAGATCTTTTTAGATGTTTTTGCAGAAACGGAACCCGGCATATTTTTTAAAGAAAAACCCAGACATTATTACCTTGGAACTGCGCTTTCATTATCACAAATTGAAGGGATAAGCGCAGATGAAAACGGAATTTATATTTCAGGAGAAAAATTCAGGTCTCCGTTGGGAACTGCAAAACCTTCACTTTATTTTATCCCGAAAGAACAACTCAAAGATTAATTTTACCTTAAAATTGAGCGAAAAAAATTATCTTTGTGAGAATTAATAATTATTCACCCAGCATCGCAGATTGTGGCAAACATTGTAGAAGAGATTAAACGACCGATCAATGATGAAATGAAACTTTTTGAACATAAGTTTTATGAGTCAATGCAGAGTAAAGTAGCTTTATTGGATAAAGTAACCCGTTTTATTGTTACCACCAAAGGAAAGCAGATGCGTCCTATGTTTGTGTTTCTTTGTGCCAAACTGGTGGGTGAGGTGACGGAAAAAACATACCGGGGTGCTTCGATGATTGAGCTGATCCACACCGCTACTCTGGTACATGATGATGTGGTGGATGAAAGTTTTAAACGTCGTAATTTCTTTTCAATCAATGCACTGTGGAAAAATAAGATTGCGGTTTTGGTTGGGGATTACCTTTTATCAAAATCAGTTTTACTATCTACAGACCACAAAGATTATGATCTTCTTGGAGTTATTTCCAGAACCATCCGCGAAATGTCTGAAGGAGAACTTCTTCAGCTGGAAAAGGCCAGAAAACTGGATATTACGGAAGAGGTTTATTATGAAATTATCCGGCAGAAAACAGCAACTCTGATTGCTGCATGCTGTGAAATAGGAGTTCTTTCCAATAATGCGGATGAAGCTTTAGCCAATAAGATGATGGATTTCGGAACCTTTACCGGAATGGCATTTCAGATTAAAGATGACCTTTTCGACTATTTGAGTTCAAACGTCATCGGAAAGCCTGTAGGAATTGATATTAAAGAACAGAAAATGACACTGCCTTTGATTCATACCTTAAAGATCACCAGTGAAAAAGACAGAAAGTACTATTTCGATACCATAAAACGATATAATAACAATCCTAAGCGTGTAAAAGAGCTTATAGAATTTGTTAAAAGTTCAGGTGGATTGGATTATGCCATTACAGTGATGAAAGAATTTCAGCAGAAAGCAAAAGATATTCTGAATGAGTTTCCGGATTCTGAAGCAAGAAAATCGCTGCATATTATGCTGGATTATGTCATTGAAAGAAAATTCTGATAGTAACACTTTTTGGTCAGTTTTAATTTTTTTATTCTCCTTTTTCCTGTAATCCCGCATGGTGTAACGGATCCTCATTATTGAAAGAAAAATAATCTTATCTTCCAATAATTCAATGAGTTGTGATTAGTTTGCTTTTTTATAAGATTAAATTACTGTAAATTAATATTTTGCATTACTTAAGCAAAATAATTACTAATAATTCATTGATTTTCAATATAATTTTTGTTTATTTGTGGTTAGAAAAAAACAACAAATAATGAGAAAAATTCAAACAATGATGATAGCGTGTGCTATCAGTTCAAGCTTCATCGCGTACGCACAAGTGGGAATAGGTACTCAAAATCCCCAGACAACTTTTCATATTGACGGTTCTAAAGACAATCCTGCAACAGGAATTCCTTCTGTGGCTCAACAGGATAATGATTTCAGTGTAACTTCAAGTGCTAAAGTAGGGATTGGTACGGTTTCACCCACTGAAAAATTAGATGTTGCGTCTGGAAATGCCCGTATCCGTAATATTAATTCGAATATTGGTATCGGAGGAACCGACAGGGTAGTTGTAGCTGATGCTACCGGAATTCTGAAGACCATAGATTTTACTGCTTATTCACTGTTTCATGCGCGTTTAGCAGCGAATCAGAACATCAGTTCTTCTACGATCACGACTTTATTATTCGCAGCACCGATAGCGACTTCCCCTTTCTATTCTTATAATACCGGAACTGGGGTGATGACTTTTAACCAGCCTGGAAATTATCTGGTAACGCTGCAGGCAAGTTTTACCAATATGCCCGCAGGAACACAGCTGCTCATCGGTATCAGACCTGTACCGGATGCGAATTATCTGGGAAGAGGAAGCCATTATAACGCAGTTGCTGCTTCGGGAACTGTAGGTGAACTGATGAATTATACAACCGTGGTTGTTGCGCCTACAGCTGGGTATCAGATCCGTTTTACGGCAGCGCCGAATCAAAATTCTACGATTATTTCGACAGAAACCGGATCTACAGGAAGTGGAAATGTTACCAATGTAACTGTTCAGAAGATCTGATTCTATTTTTACTTTAATTAAACTAAAGTGCTGTATATAGATTTTCGGGAAACTGAAAATGTATATACAGCACTTTTCTTATTAGATTCAGAATCTGATAGTGATTCAGTATAAAAATGAGAAAGAGCTGCTTAATAAATTTTTTTATCTTCCTATAATAATCCCTATTTATTACCTTTGATTGTTTAATTAAGCGAAAAATTTAAATTAAATAATTTTCAGGGTTACAATGATAACGGCTAGAACTATACAAAATAAAGCGATTAAAAATAAATAATCCGCAATGTTCTCAAACGTGTATTCCCGCTTACTATTTTTTGTTCTGATTGCCAGAAAGGAAAAGAAACAGCTGCAGGCAAAAAGAATACAGGCAAATCCTGCAAATTCGTCCAAATAGGTATGCTGACTGATTTTAGAGATTTTCAATGAGGTGATAATGAGTAGGGAAAATCCTAAAAGATTGCTGGAAGCATTCAATATATGTGGCGATTTTTTTTCCATCTTTTACATTTTTTTTCAAAATAAAGCACAATTTTTTTTATTATCAAATTTTTAAAAAAGATTATTAAAAATTAAAATTAATTTAAAAAGTGTATATTAGCAAAATACTTGAAGATTAAAAACTTTTTTACTTAGCTATGCAAACAACCTATATTGAAACACAGCAAATATCCTTTCAAGATTTTAAAAATCAGATACTTGAAGACTACAGGTTAGGAAGGATCTCTCGTGAAATGTCTTATCTCGGAAGGAGAGAAGTACTCACTGGAAAAGCTAAATTTGGAATTTTTGGGGATGGAAAAGAACTTCCTCAGCTTGCAATGGCGAAAGTTTTCAGAAATGGAGACTTCCGTTCAGGATATTACAGGGATCAGACTTTTGCATTGGCAATAGATGCCTTGACGGTAGAAAGTTTCTTTGCGCAGATGTATGCAGATACCAGCGTGGAAAGAGAACCTGCTTCAGCCGGAAGACAAATGAACGGGCATTTCGCAACAAGAAGTTTACATGAAGACGGAAGCTGGAAAGATCTGACAGCTCAGAAAAATATTTCTTCCGATATTTCTCCTACAGCAGGGCAGATGCCAAGATTATTGGGATTGGCTCAGGCTTCAACTATTTATAAAAGCGTAAAATTTGACGGTTCAGAAAAATTCTCAAGAGAAGGGAACGAAATTGCTTTCGGAACCATTGGGGATGCTTCTACAGCAGAAGGACACTTCTGGGAAACCTTGAATGCTGCATGTGCTCTTCAGGTTCCAATGATTGTTTCTATCTGGGATGATGGGTATGGTATTTCAGTTCCTACAAAAAACCAGAGAGCAAAAGCGGATATCAGTGAAATGCTAAGTGGTTTCCAGAGAAAAGAGGGAGAAAACCAGGGGTGTGAAATTATCCAGGTGAGAGCCTGGGATTATCCTGCATTATTAGATGCATACGCTAAGGCAGAACATTTTGCAAGAACAGAAAGTGTACCGGTGGTAGTGCACGTGGTTGATGTTACTCAGCCACAGGGACATTCTACATCCGGATCTCACGAAAGATATAAAAACGAAGAGCGTCTTGCATGGGAAGCTGAGTATGACGGTCTGGCGAAATTCAAAGAATGGATCCTGAACTATTCTATCGAAATTGATGGGAAAGAAGAAGTGATTGCTACAGCTGAAGAACTGGAGGCTATTGATGAAGAAGCGAAAAAAGCAGCAAAAGCCGGACAGAAAGCAGCCTGGGAAAATTATCAGAAAGCCATTTCAGAACTTATTCAGTCTGTTTTACCTTTAGTAGAAAACCTTAAAGGGCAGAATGCTGAAGTTGAAAATTATATCGCTCATTTCAACAAATTGGTTTCAAAAGCGAAGAAAGACATCTTCCATCTGGTAAGACAGACTTTACTGGCGACAAGAAGAACAAATTCTGCGGAAAGAAATCAGCTGATGCAGAAATACAATGAAGTATCTGCTGTTGAAAAAGATAACTATTCTTCTCACTTATATTCTCAATCTCAATGGAAAGCTGAGAATGTTCAGGAAATCAAACCTGTATATTCTGACAGTTCCGAAGAGGTAGATGGAAGAGTAGTGATCAGAAACAATTTTGACAAAATTTTTGAAAAATATCCTGAAACTTTAATCTTTGGAGAAGATACCGGAAACATTGGTGACGTCAACCAGGGATTGGAAGGAATGCAGGAGAAATATGGCGCTTTACGTATCGCTGATACAGGAATCCGTGAAGCAACAATTCTTGGACAGGGAATTGGTATGGCGATGAGAGGTTTAAGACCAATTGCTGAAATCCAATACTTAGACTACGTTCTTTACTGTTTACAGGGAATGAGTGATGATCTGGCAACGGTACATTACAGAACGAAAGGAGGCCAGAAAGCTCCGTTGATTATCAGAACAAGAGGTCACAGATTAGAAGGAATCTGGCACTCAGGTTCTCCAATGGCTGGTATTCTGAACCTTTCAAAAGGTATTTTGGTATTGGTTCCTAGAAACCTTACGAAAGCAGCAGGATTCTACAACACAATGCTTCAGGCTGACGAACCTGCAATCATCGTAGAATGTCTGAACGGATACAGATTAAAAGAAAAACAACCGGATAACTTAGGCGAATTCACTGTTCCTGTAGGGAAAATTGAAGTGACAAAAGAAGGAAAAGATGTTACATTGGTCACTTACGGATCTACCTGGAGAATTGTAACGGAAGCAGCTAACGAGTTGGAAAAATTAGGAATTTCCGCAGAGGTAATTGATATCCAGTCATTGATTCCTTTTGATTTATCCCACGAAATTGCTGAAAGTGTTAAGAAAACCAACAGATTAGTAGTGATTGACGAAGATGTGGAAGGGGGAACTACAGGATTCATCTTACAGCAGATCCTTGAAAAGCAGAAAGCTTTCAGATACCTGGATTCAGATCCGTTGACGATCTCTGCCAATGATCACAGGCCAGCATATGCAAGTGATGGTGATTATTTCAGTAAGCCGTCTGCAGACGATATGGTAGAAAAGATCTACGCCATGTTTAATGAAACAAATCCTCAGAAATATCCAGCGATATTCTAATCGGGATTTTAGATAAATTTAAAACCGCTTCCTTTTTGGGAGCGGTTTTTGTTTGCTAATCCTCTTCCGCCAACGCAATCCTTAGTGTATTCAAAGTATTCATCAGCGTTATACTTGCCGTAAGTTCTACAATTTCCCGTTCTGTGAATTGCTTTGCAAGTTTTGCTTTAATTTCCAGCCAGTCATCTTTACCATAAGTGAGAGCTTCAGCCCAGCTTAAAACAAGCTTTTGCAGCTCATTGAAGGCATTGGTATGTTTCCAGCCCGGAAGTCTGTTAATGACATCTTGTTCAAAGCCAAAATCAGAGAGCTCTTTAGCGTGATAGCTGCAGCAATAGGCACAGCCATTGATTTGAGAGACACGTAACTCCACCAAGGCAATTAGTTTTTCATCAATTCCGGATTTTCTAATGCTGTTGTGGGCTTTATACAGATTTCCAATGGTTTCTTTTGCAATTTCTTTGTAATTCATAATGAATATTTTTCTGCAAATTTGCATCAGAAATAGTTTTGAAACTATATGCTTACATTTTGGTGATATACTTACCTTTTTGAAAGTGCTATCCAAGATAAAAGGCTATCAAACATTGACAGCCTTTTTATTTTTTACATCTTCATTCAGAAAAGCACAATCTTTATCTTCATGCTGTCCTTTCACCTGATATTTTGCTTCCCACTCTTCCAGCAAATATAAAATCGGCAGTAGAGCCAATCCCTTTTCTGTAAGAGAATATTCCACTCTTGGAGGAAGTTCTTTAAACTCTTCACGAATAACCAATCCATCGGTTTCCATTTCTCTAAGCTGATCAGTTAATACCTTCCTGGAAATGACATTAATGCGTACTGCCAGTTCTCCAAAACGTAATTTTCTGTCTTTAATCACCAGAACAATAATAGGCTTCCATTTGCTTCCCAAAGCGGCCATGGCCTTACCCAGAGGGCAGCTGTATTGCATTAATTCATTCTTTTTCATAGAAAGATCTTTATTATTTTAATATCATATGAAACTGCAGTTTCATATGTTACTTTGATGTTACTAATGTAAGTTACTGCGAAGTTACCACTATTTTTTTAATAAAAGATACAAAAGTGAACTATTATTAGTTACTTTGTGTAACAATTATAAAATATAAATTTAAATATGAGCACATCATCATTATTTAAACCGTTTCAATATAAGAATTTACAGCTTAAAAATAGGATTGTAATGGCTCCAATGACCAGAGCACAGTCTGACAATGGAGTTCCCACTCAGAATATTGCAGATTATTATGGAAGAAGAGCTGCTTCAGAAGTAGGATTGATTCTATCCGAAGGAACTGTTATCAACAGACCTGGATCAAAAAATATGCAGAATATCCCGGATTTCTATGGAACAGAAGCTTTGAATGGCTGGAAAAACGTCATTGATACTGTACATCAGAATGGAGGTAAAATGGGTCCTCAGATCTGGCACGTTGGAGATACAAGAATGACAGAAGACTATCCGTTGGTTCCAATGGAAAAAGCTTCTAAGATGACCATTGAAGATATCCAGGATACCATTGCACAGTTTGCTGCGTCTGCAAAGTCAGCGAAAGATCTTGGTTTTGACTGTATTGAAATTCATGGCGCTCACGGATACCTCATCGACCAGTTTTTCTGGGAAGTAACCAATACCAGAACCGATGAATATGGCGGTAAAACATTGAAAGAAAGAAGCAGATTTGCTGTAGAAGTAGTAAAAGCAATCAGAGCAGCAGTAGGAGAGGACTTTACCATTATTATCCGCCTTTCCCAATGGAAGCAGCAGGATTATAAAACCAGACTGGCATTCACTCCAAACGAAATGGAAGACTGGTTATTACCATTAAAAGAAGCTGGTGTGGATATTTTCCACTGCTCACAGCGTCGTTTCTGGGAGCCTGAATTTGAAGGTTCTGACTTAAACTTTGCAGGATGGGCAAAGAAAATTACCGGACAGCCAACCATTACAGTAGGTTCTGTAGGTTTAAATGGTGATTTCCTTAATGCTTTTGCAGGGCAGGGAACAGAAAAAAGAGACCTTACAGAATTGATCAGAAGACTTGACAATGAAGAATTTGACCTTGTTGCGGTAGGTAGAGCTATTCTTCAGGATTACCAGTGGGTACAGAAGATCAAAGACGGCAATACAGAAGCTCTTCTGGATTTTTCAGCAGAAAGTATGAGCGTCTTATTTTAATATCAACAAGGAATGGTGAATTCGCTTTGCTGTCGGTTAACAGCATAATTTTGGGGCTTGCGAAGTAGAATTGACTATCCTGACAGGTTTAGATCAGCATAATTCACTTTATTTTATATTTAATTTTCACCTATTTATTAAAGAACCGGCTTTCAGGATTTCCTGAAAGCCGGTTTTGTAAATTTATGGACACCCAACTGAATCCAGGACACATTTCCATCGAGGAGGGATTCCATTGCTGCCAGGAATGTAGCAGGCTGTAGTCCCTTCCGGACAATCAGGAGCATTTCCACCATTGATTTTTTTTAGATCTGGTTTTAATAATTTTCTTAGATTTTTCATAGGTAATAATTTGTTGATTTACACAAATATAATATTTTTTGAAAATGCAACAACACTTTACGGATAATAATGTGAAATACATTATTTAAATATGACAAGATAAAATAAACCCGCTCACAGAATTTTCATGAGCGGGTTTTAACAGATTTAAATATCTAAAACTGCCTGTAAATTGGCAGAAATGATTTCCTTATAAACCGATATTCTTGGTCGGTTTCAATTGTTTTAAGATACTTTTTGGGATGGCATTTTTGTGAACAAGAATTGCTGTTGATTTGTATTCAACATAAGGTCTTGTTACATACAGATATCCGGCGAAATCATTGGTTACACCCCATGAATTTTTTACCATATAATATTCTTTACCAGTCTGATCTTTTGCCAGACCTACGATATGCATACCATGGTCATCCGTTGTAGAAAGATTGTTAAGTGCTTTCTGACGCATGTCTTCAGTGATTGTTTTATCTTTTTTAGGCTCTGTAAACAAAGTCTGCTTGTTCTCTGCAGTAATTTGGTCAAGATCCATATCCGGAACATAAGCTACCCCGTTTTTGTAAGAAAAATAAGGCTCAGAAACGTCAGTTGCCCAACCTACAGAATATCCTTTATTTACAGCGTTATCAATAATTGCAGTAAGATCTTTCATCGGAACATTCCAATCAGAATCGTGGCTCCAGTTATCAGGAATCGGAACTACAAATTTCTGAAAATATGGATAATCTTTATAAGAAGATAATTCCACATAATCTTCAGGGTTGATTCCTACTACTTCTTTAGCAAATGTTTTCGGAGTGTAGTTTTTCCCTTCATATGTGAAGTTAGAAGGTACTTTGCCTAAATATTCATCAAGAATAGCATCTACAGAATCCATCCAGTTATCTGTCAGTTTTCCTTTTGAAGAAGCCTGAACAAGGCTGTCAAGAACAGGTTTCAGTTTTCCCTGCATTTCCTTGAAGTTATTGGTAGTCTGTCCTGCTTTTAATCCTGTGTAAACATCCTGAGGAACTGCACCGTACTTTTTGTACATATTGATTACGTCATGAAGTTCTCCTCCGTCACCCCAGCTGATAGCGCCATTATTCAAAACATATAATTTTGCTTTATCGTGGTAAGAATTTCTTGCGGTAAAGATTTCAGCAAGATCTACAGGTTTTTTGCCCATTCTCTGCATTTCAGATTCAAGGAAAGAGTTTCCGGAGTAGCTCCAGCAAGTTCCTGATGAACCCTGGTTCTTTACAGAAGTCGCACCTACGTCCTTTAACGTTGTGAACTGAAAATTAGCATTTTGTGATTGATTGTTTTTTAACTTGTTGATTAAGTCATCTTGGGCAAACATCATACTTCCTGCAGACAAAACAAAAAGTAATGATGCAATTTTGGCATTTTTCATTACTATAAAAAGATTATTTGTATTAATAGTCGTTGATAATAGAGATTTGTTACAAGGGGAAAAGTTAAATTTGAAATTAAAAAAAGACTCAAAAGAAGTAAGAAGTTGCTTTATATTTTATTTTTTAATTATTTTCTTAAAAAAGTTGATCATGTTTCCAACCCTTTCAAAAGTTTCCGCATCTATCATAGTATAACTCCTGACTATGGAACAAGAATTATTATTGGAATGCCAGCGTAGCAACCGCAATGCCCAGCGGAAGGTTTACGAGAAAATGGCGGGCAGACTCTACGCAGTCTGCAGACGCTATCTGAAAAATGACGAAGATATAGAAGAAGTATTGGCAGATACGTTCTATAAAATCTTTACGAAAATTACTCAGCTTCAGAATGCAGATACATTTGAAGCATGGGCAAGAAAAATTGCTGTAAATGAATGTCTGCAGAAATTAAGATCCAACAAAGGGATGTTTATTTCCCTGGAAGAAAACTTCACAGATCATTCTGAAGGAACAACGGAAAACCTTTCTCTGGAAAAAGATATTCTGAGCTTACTGAACTTTCTTCCTGAAGGCTGCAGAGCCATCTTTAATCTTTTTGCTATTGAAGGATATCCTCATAAAGAAATAGCGGCGATGCTTTCCATCAGTGAGGGAACATCAAAATCCCAGCTCAATTTTGCAAGGAAAAAGCTGCAGGAACTTCTCGTAAATCAAAACATTTAAACTTTTACAACAATGGAAAATAATCATATAGATCAACAATTCAATGAAGCTTCCAGGCTTTCAGAAGAGCCAGCTGTTTTTCCTGGTTTTGAGAAAGTATGGGATAAAATTGAAGAGAAATTAGATAAAAAAGAAGATAAAAAGAAAACAATTCCACTTTGGCTGCCGTATGGTATTGCCGCAAGTTTGATGATTGGCCTTGGGGCTTTTTACTTTATGAATAAAAAAGAGACTGCAGAACCTTTGCAACCTGTAATTGCAGAGAATACAAGTTCAAATGGCCCGATTAACAAAACGGATATTGCAAAGATAGACAGGACTATCAAGGAGAATATCAGAAAAGAAGAATTGCCTGTAACGGTACCTCTTCCCACAGAACTTAAATCTTCATCAGTTGCAGGAATAGATCCGTATCAATCTCATCCTACCTGTAATATACCGTCAGTGGAAGCTTCTGACAGAGTAACAGCATCTCTGCCTCAGGTATACAATGACACCTTAAAAACAAAAGAAATTGACGAAGTTGTTGTCACTGCGTATGGGATTAAAAAGAGTTATGAGTCCGTTACAGCATCTTCAACAGTTATGATTGCTTCTACAGATAAAATTCCTGTGCATGCTCCGGCTGCCGTTTCTTCACTAGCTGGAAGAGTTGCCGGGGTAGAAGTGTCAACCGGAATTAAAAAGAATGATGCTATATTAATACGGGGAACAAAAAGTATAGATGGTCGGTCGACGGCTCCTTTATATATTGTTGATGGAGTTGTGTTATGCAGAGAATCTGGATTTTTAAATACTCTGGATCCTAAAAAAATAAAAGAATTGAAAGTACTGAAAGGGCTTGAAGCTACTGCCCTGTATGGAAGCAAAGCTAACAACGGAGTTGTTGTAATTTCCACAAAAGGATTATCTACAGAAGAAATAGAAAAACTTAAAAAAGTTTCTTCAGAAAGTAAAGAAGAAATAGTAAAAGAACCTGAAGAACCTGAAAAAGTACTTCCAAAAGCAGGCCAGCTCACAGCAGGAGAAGTTAACGATTTTTCTAAGTGGGATTATTGGAAAGATATTGCAGTTCCTATTCTGGATCAGTATAAAAATACATGGAAGTTCTTCCCTGATAAAAGGGTTTCAGTTCAGTTGGTCAATAAAGACCGAAAACCGGTAATAGGGGAGAAAATAAAACTATTGGATGACCAGAAAAATACAATTTGGGAAGCTGTTTCAGATAATCTGGGCAATGTGGAATTGTGGATATCACCGATGACTGATAGGAAATCAGCCCCAGGGAAATATTATTTATCTGATGGTTCAGGGCAGATCATCAGCAGCAATCTCAGAACCTTTAAAAATGGACAAAATCTGATTATTCTGGATAAACACTGTCTGCAGAAGCGTGTATTGGATCTTGCCTTTGTAGTGGATGCTACCGGTTCTATGGGGGATGAGATTTCTTATCTTCAGTCTGAACTTTTGGATGTTTTAAAAAAGATCGAAGGACAGCTTAAAAATACAACAGTAAGGTATGGATCCGTTTTTTACAGAGATCATGGAGATGAATATGTGACCCGAAAATTCGATTTTTCAAATAAAGCAGAAGATCTTGTTGGATTTATTAAAAGACAGAAGGCCGGTGGTGGTGGCGATACGCCGGAAGCTGTTGTAGAAGCACTAAAAGTTTCTGTTGATGAGCTGAAGTGGAGTGATGAAAATTCTACTAAAATAATGTTTTTGATTCTGGATGCACCACCACACCATTCAGAACAGAATATAGAGAATTTATATAATACAATAAAAGCTGCAGCAAAGAAAGGAATTACCATTATTCCGCTGGCTGCCAGTGATACTGATAAACAAACGGAATATCTGATGCGTACATTTGCTTTACTCACCAATGGAACTTATACTTTCCTTACAGATGACAGTGGAATAGGAAACAGCCATATCAAACCTACCATAGATTCTTACGAAGTTGAAAAACTGAATGATTTATTATTAAGATTAATCCTTCAGAGAGCTGTTTTACCAGAATGCAGCGCAGGAATTTCAAATGATAACATCAACAAAAAAATGGAAAAAGAAATTGATAGTCAGATTGATATTAAAACCGTACTATTTCCAAATCCTACAAAAGGTCAAATGCAGATAAAAACAAGAAAACCAATTGAAGAACTGTTTATCTATGATCTTGCCGGAAAGATTATTATGAGAAAAGAAAAACTGCCGGAAGGTAAAAATACAATTGATTTAACTTCTTATCCTCAAGGGATTTATCTTGTACGTATTCATACTAATGATCTGTGGGAGACATTTAAGGTCATAAAAAATTAATTATCTTAAAAAAAGAAATTTCCCCGGAAATTTCTTTTTTTATATTTTTAAGCATACTAATAATTGATGAAAAAGAATTATTTGCTGTTATTGCCATTTACGATTACCTTATTACAGGCACAAAATTCACAATTGTACTATTCCGGAAAATTTTTAACATCTAAGGATAAAGAACAGAACTTTTTAAAGGTTTATAATAAAAACAGTGGTATTTATGAGCTGACTGATGAAAAAGGATTTGCCATTATTGCAGCTAAACCTTATGATACCCTAGTGTGGAACCAGGGGAAAAATACCCATGTTATTTCTTCTTATGAACTCAGGGAATTAAAAACGATTCTGGAAAATCAGACAGGAAGTAAAAGTGTAGAAAATGTTTACAGTAAAGCCTATGACAGTCTTGTTTCAAAGGAGATTAAAGACGATTTCAGTATTGAAAAAACTAAAACTCAACTCAGTAAAAGATCACATTCTTATTTTGATAAAATAAGAAAATTAAAGCAGAAGAATGATAGTGTTTATGTTTTAAAAAGGATCAATAAGACAACTTTGCTTTTTAACGGAAGCTTTACCACGTCTTTTGATATTAAAAGCAGGAATGCTGTTCCGGGGACTCAAAATAAGTATGTCCAGGGAAGATCTGAAAATGGAAATCTTGTTTGGAAAGGCCCTGAAACGAATGAAATGTTCAGTTTTGGACCAGAGCTATCTACCCTTGGATTTAACGGATTACCTTATGAGTATGATCAGAATGGAAAACTGATTCCATGGGTTGATGGACTTCAGGGTGCAAAAAGATATGATAATAACCTTTTTAAAACCACAGTAGGTTATAATAACCAGTTGAATCTAAATGCTTTTATACAACAGGGTAACAATGAAAAACTCCGTCTTGCCCTGAATCTGGGGCAGCAAAAGAACCAGATGTACTTTATGGATCAGTTTGATATTACCAATACCCTTAAAGCAAAGCTGAATGCAGATTTGGGTAGATATTACTTAATCTTGCTTTTAACTATGAAGAAAATAAAGCTACGAATACCAATAGAATAGGGCTGTTCAACAGAGCTTACCAAAACTCATTGTTAACGCCGGTTTCTTTTTCAAATGAACAAAATACTCTCCTGAATAACGGTTCGCAGAGAAGCTACAGCAAATATGCAGACAATCCTTCTTTCCTTTTTGAGCAGGATAACAAATACCGCTACAAGAATCGGGACAGACAGTTGAGTCTCAACGTAGCGAAAGACTGGGATAAGTTTAAACTGAATATTACTCAGTCCTATGAAAGTATTACTACCTGGAATCAGGACCAATATAAACCTTCTACTTATGGTTTCATCAGCGGTGTATCGAATGAAAGGATTCAAAACAACAGCTCTTATCATTCCAATTTACAGGGCTCTTATTCATTGGGAAACTATGACTTTAGAAATACTTTCAGCCTGAATTTTATTTTAAATGATAAAAAATCTGACATTTATAACAGCCTTACCCATCAAAGATATCTTTATCAGAGAACTTCACAGGATCATATTTTTAATTATAATATGAATATCCGCGATTATGATTTCGAAGCAGGTTTTAATCTCGGGAATTCATTTTACATATCCAATACTTCACTTAAAAATAATTATTGGCTTCCAAAAGCTAACTTTTATCTGAAGTTCAATGAGATCTTCAATTGGTATAATTACAATTTTAAATTGTTGGGAAGCTACACACAATTAAGTTCCGAACCGGAAATTACAAGATCCTATGCTTCGTATTCTAGTACTTTGCTGAAGGCGGAAAATTATAATCAATACTTTCCGGTACAGGAAGTAGAAAGTTTCCGGGGTTTATCAAATATTGATACTCGGGAATGGAAGATTGGAGCCAGGCTGAATCTTGGGTATAAAATAAGTGTAGATGGAGAATATTTTAATAAAAAGAATACTGACGATATATTTCCTATCTTTGAAAACAATCAGCTGAGGTTAAAGAATGTAGCAGATCATACCTACAGCGGATATGAATTCAATTTTGCTTACGAACGATTACGTCTGGGATACGATATGTATACCACCCATAAAGTTTCCTTTTTCAAATATAAAGATATTGTAGACCGCATGGCTCCCGGATATCAGAACCTTGCCGTTTCGGGATTTAAAGACATTTACAAAACATTGGCAGAAGGTCAGGTTTTGGGTGCTGTCATGGGCAGTTACTTTGAAAGAAATGCAGCCGGACAACTGATCATTGATGAGTTTGGGTTTCCTAAAAAAGCAGACGGAATGAAAATTATTGCAGATCCTACACCGGATTTTGTGATGAAATTCAATCACAGTTTTGCCTATAAAAACTGGTCTTTAGATATCAATTGGGAATGGAAAAAAGGAGGCCACCTTTGGAACGGGACACAGGCGGTTCTCGATTACTACGGTCGTTCTTACGGCTCAGGAGAAGAAAGGAATATCAAAAATTATATTTTTGAAGGTGTACAGGCCAATGGAACTGTCAACCAGATTCCTGTGGACTTCTATGATCCCAACCAAAATGTTATGGAAAACAGATGGTCGAGGTACGGTTATTTAGGCGTGGCTGAAAATTATGTTCAAAAGGCAGATTATATAAGAATAAATAACCTTTCACTTTCCTCAGATTTCCCTATTAACAACAGGAAACAGAATCTTAAACTGACTTTTTATGTAAACAATATCATGCTCTGGCAGGCTAATAATGGGGTAGATCCCAACCAGAATTTCTACGATATGAGCAATGGAAGAGGATTGGATTTTTTTAATCTTCCTTCCTTTAAAACATTTGGCTGTATTGTTTCACTTAAATTTTAACTCATGAATCTCAAGTTTATATCCAACTATATCATCCTGCTGTGCTTATTGTTTTCAGCCTTTTCTGTGAAAGGCCAGCAACCATTTCAGGATTTTGAAAAAGAAAAGACCTACATCCAGACCAATCATGTTTTTTATAAACCTGGGGAGCAAATGTATTTTAAAATATATGTTGTAAAAGGAAACAATAATTTATCGGTCGAAGAAAGCAGAGTAGTAAATTTCGAAATAACAGACCCTGCAGGAAGTGTTGTGAAAAAATTGAAATATGAAATTACCAATGGATACGCCCGGGGAGATTTCTATTTTGCTGAAGACATGAAGGGTGGCATCTATAAAATCAGAGCTTTTACCAACTGGATGCAGAACGAAGAAGGGAAAAATACCTTCGAAAAAGAAATTACCCTCCAGAAAATTGTATCTCCAAGAATTTTAATGAAACTGGATTTTCCTAAAAAAGGTTATGGCCCTGGAGATGAGGTAAGTGCTTATTTTTCAATGAGAAGTCTTAGTAATCTTCCGATTCCTTTTTATGAAGCAGATTACACCGTAATGCACAACGGAGAAACGGTTTCAGAAGGAAAACTTATTACCGATAAAGAAGGTAGAAAACTGTTAACCTTTAAGCTTCCTGAAGTTTTGAAATCCTCTGACGCTCTTTTGAATATCAAGGTGAATTTTGACGGATTTACCGAATCCATCTCCAGAAATATTCCTGTTGTCCTGAATAATCTGGATGTGAAATTCTTACCTGAAGGCGGAACTTTTGTCAATGGAATAGAACAGAATATCGCTTTTAAAATTCTGGATGAGTTTGAAAAACCTGTAGATGCTGTTTTGGCAGTTTACAATCAGAATCACGAAAAAATAAAGGAAATTTCAGCCTATAATTTCGGAATGGGAAACTTCCGGTTTACGCCTAAAATAGGAGAAACTTATTATGCAAAAGTGCTGAAACCGGAAAATATTACCCAGACTTTTAATCTCCCGGTAGCAAAAAATGAAGGACTGGTTTTGAATATTCGGAATGAAAATAAAAACCTGAATGTTACCATCGTTTCTACCCGGGAAAAAACAATTACCCTGTTGGGAAGTTTCCGCGGAAAAGACGTTTACAGCAAAATCATTTCGCTGAAAAAAGGAATGAATTCTTTAAAAATTGCAGAAAAGGATTTCCCTACAGGAATCTGCAGGTTCACTGTTCTGGAAAACAGTATGCCGATTGCAGAAAGGATTGTTTTCGCTAATAAAGTAAACCAGCTGAATATAAAAGTTACCCCTGTAAAGCAACATTATCTGCCGAGGGAAAAAGTGATGCTGAATATTGAAACTACCGATGAAAATAATAAACCTGTTCCCGCTAATCTTGGAATAAGTGTTGTAGATGATAAGCTATGGACATATGCTGATGATAAACAGAATCATATTATTTCCTGGCTTTTGATGGACTCTGAGCTCAAAGGGAAAATTGAAAAACCTCAGTTTTATTTCGATAAAAAAGAAGAAAAAGCAGATAAAAGCTTAGATCTTGTGATGCTGACAAACGGTTACCGATATTTTGAGCCTATTCCGGAAATTGTGAAGAGCAATAAATACAAATACCTTCCTGAAAAGAAAAACACAATCTATGGCGTGGTAGAAGATGAAAACAAAAAACCGGTGAAAGCAGATGTTTTTCTTTTGGACACCTATAATAAAAAGATCCTCAAACAGACTGTTGCTGAAAACGGGAAGTTTTATTTTTCGGATTTAAATGCAAATAATTCTTATAAAATTATTGCAAAGTCTTTTCAGCCTAAACATCAGCTGAAAATCAAAATTCTGTCTTATAATCTGGATATTAATCCTTTAGCAAAACAGAAACTTACCCATATAGACGTAGAAGAAATTGTAAAGGAAGCTGAAAGAAAAGAAGAAGTAAAAAAAGAAAACAGAAACAATACCAGTCAGCTGAATAATCCCGGCAGAGCAAAAACCGATACCATCAGTAGAAATAAGAGTATTGAAGAAGTAATTGTTGTGGGGTACGGTGTAAAGAAAGATCAATTAACGGTTGCTTCTACCACAGTATCTTCTTCTATGGAAATGCAGAATGCCAGCGTAACTTCTCTGTTGAGTGGAAAAGTAGCAGGATTAGTTATAACAGGTACCGGACAGTCGGGGACAGGTGAACAGATCAATATCAGAGGAACGGCCTCTATTACCAATAAGAACCCGCTATTCATTGTGGATGGTATTCCTGTCGAAAACTTTAATACGACGATTAATCCAAATGATATCAACAGTATTACCGTTTTGAAAGATGCTGCGGCTACCGCTATTTACGGAAGCAGAGCTGTGAATGGAGTAGTGATCGTCAACTCATCCAAAAATAGAAAATCAGAAATAAGTTTTGATATTACCCCGAAATCTTACCTTGCCATAGAAACCGTGCCTTATGGAAAACTAATAGCATATGAGGGGGCAAGAGAATTCGTTTATCCTGAGTATAAATCCACCAGTACCTCTTACCGTTTTGATTACAGAGAAGCGCTTTACTGGAATCCCGTAGTAGAAACCGATAAAAGCGGAAAAGCAAAAGTAGAGTTTTATAATTCAGATGCGAATTCCACTTTCAGAATTATGACAGAAGGAATTGCCGCATCAGGACTTTTGGGAAGAGATGAAACAACATATGCTGCCCAGAGTCTGATTTCGATAGATACTAAAATTCCTCAGTACCTGACGAGAACAGACCAGATGACAATTCCTGTGGTAATTAAAAATAATTCTCCTGAAACGCGTAAAATGACCATGGACGTTATTGTACCGAACCATGTGAAACTCATCAGTTCTGATAGTCTTATCACTCTGAAATCATTAGAATCAGGAAGATTATTTGTGAAAATACAGGCTGATGAGACTGTGAATTCTGATATTCAGTTTTCAGTAAGATCAGGAGATTTCAGAGAGACAATGATTCTTCCGTTTAAAGTAGAAGAAAAAGGATTTCTCCATCAGTTTTCCATCATTAATAATAAAACAGATGATCTCAAAATCAATATTCCGGAGTATATCAACGGAAGTCTGTATTCGTCCTATTATGTATTTGAAAGTACGGCTCTGAAGATGTTTGGAGACATAGAGCAACTTAAAAAGGAACCTCATGGATGTTTTGAACAGCTTTCCTCAACAGTATATCCTAACATTTTTATTCTTGATTATTTAAAATCAAATAAAAAAATAGACACCGCGACCGAAAATCTGGTGATAAAAAACCTGAGAAAAGGCTTCCAGAAGTTGCTGAGTTATAAAAATAAAGACGGAGGTTTCGGATATTTCAGCTCCGCAGAATCAGATGTTACCCTTTCAGCATTCGCATTACTGGAATTTACGGAGTTAAAGAAGTATGTGAACCCGGATACTAAGCTCATCCAGGGACTTTCCTCATTTATTTTGTCAAAAAAGAATGCAAATGGATTATTCGAAGTAAGAAAACCCTATGAATCCCAAAAAGACTTTTCTGAATTTTCATGGTCGAGAAATATGTATGTTGTATATGCTTTATCCAAACTGGGCTTTAAAAATGAAATTGAAGATTCCTTTCAGGTAATGCTGAAAAGAGCTTTGGCTACAAAAGATTCTTATCAATTGGCTTTACTTGCTAATGCAGCAGCATATCTGGGAAAACAAAAAGAATATGACGATATGATAGACATTCTGGACAAACAATATAAAACAAAGAAGGTAAAATCTGAAGTTACTTTTACTGGTTCATGGGGAATGTCTGCAGATGCAGAAACACTTTCATTATATATTATTGCGCTTCAGAAAGATGAGAAACTCAATCAGTTGAAAATCGCTGAAGCAGCTGATCAGCTTATTGGTTTGAATGGTTATTTCGGATTCGGCTCTACACAGGCCACAACACTGGCAATCCAGGCATTATCTGATTTTTTCTCTAAAAATGAGAAATTGTATGGAACTGAAAAACCGGTTATTAAGATTAACAAAGCGAATACTTATCCTAATATAAGTCTGTCATCAGCATATAAAACAGGGGAAAATGATATCACTATTCATTATCCATCACAAAAAGGACTTCCTTATAAGCTGGAATATCAATATTACACGCTGCAAGCTCCGGAAAGCAAGGATATTCCACTTACCATGGAGACCAAATTAAAATCCGGAATGTCAAAAACAGGGGAGACCAGGAGAATGACCATTACTGTAAAAAATAAAATAAACGGTGAGCTGCCGATGACCATAGCAAAGATTGGTATCCCGGCAGGACTAACGCTGCAAAATGCTTTACTGAAAGATATGGTTGATAGAAAACAGGTTTCTTACTATGAGATTTTCAATAACTATCTGGTTTTATACTGGGAACATTTCAATGCTGAGGAAACAAAGACTATTAATCTTGATCTCAAAGTAGAATTTGCCGGAACGTATACAGGAAAATCGAGTAACGTATATCTGTATTATATGCCGGAAGCAAAATATTGGAACCAAGGGATTACAACCACTATTGAGCCTTAATTTTTATAAACCGAAACAGACATCTATTGATCCTTGTCAAGGTTTTAAACCTTGACAAGGATCATTAAAAATCTTTTTAAAAGAAATAATCTTAAATTAATTTTCAAAAATTATTGAAAATTCAAAAAATATAATTATATTTGTTACAGAAATTTAAAAGAAGAAAACATGCAACTTTCAGAAGCCAAAGAAAAATACATTCAGACCTGGGGAACCTTTGCTACCAATTGGGGAATCAATCGTACGATGGCACAGGTGCATGCATTGCTTCTGGCGAGCGGAAAACCTCTTTCTACAGATGAAGTCATGGAACAGCTGGAGATTTCAAGAGGAAATGCCAATATGAATCTACGTGCTCTGATAGACTGGGGCATCGTGAAAAAAGAATTTGTAAAAGGCGACCGTAAAGAATATTTCGTAGCAGAAAAAGATGTCTGGTATCTGTTCAAACAGATTACCAAAGAAAGAAGAAAAAGAGAAATAGAGCCTGTCATTTCCTTTCTTGAAGAGTTAAAAAATATTGAGGATAAAGATTCAGAAGAAGCTCAGGAATTTATCAAGCTGATGAATGATTTCAGTTCTGTCACCGGAAAAATCAACAATATCATGGATCTGGCGATAAAAAGTGATGACCACTGGCTGGTAGGGAAGATTACCAATCTGTTGAAATAAATTTTCAAAAAATGAGAAATCTTTTGTTACTATGTCTTTTAACTCTGATGATGAGCTGTCAGAAAAATGTAATGGCAAATTTCGATATTCATATAGAAAACTCTGATAAATATGATAATGGGCGTCACGATTTGTACAAAATTGAAATCTATAAGGATGAGAAGATTTTCAAAATTCTAGAACCTGAAGGGTCTGCTCTTTTCTTAAATTCCAATATAAAATTTGACAGTTTAAAAGAAGGAAAGTATTCATTTGTTTATGAAAATCTTTTTGGAGAAACCATAAAAAAAGAAATAAAAGTTGATGAATCTAAAACATACAGAGTTAGTATTAATCCTGATTATTTATTAAAAAAAATAATAAAACTGTTTTTGAAAATCTAAAAGACTCGGAAGCAAAATTGGTATTTCAATCAAGAGGATGTTTTCATCAGGGTAAAGATTCAATAATCATCATTAATAAGGGAAAGAATTACTTTCTCCGACTGAAAAATGGTAGTTTGAAGATTTTGGATAAAGAAGCATGGGCGTATTTGGTAAAAACGGAAAATATAATAAGAGAAATTCCTAAAGATGGAGAGTGTACCACAAGAGATGAATATATTTTCTGTCATAAAGGAAAATCCGATACCATTAATGACACTACATGTAGATTTTCTACTTGGTATACGCTAAAAGACTATTTAAAAAAGAATAAGCTACAATAAAATAAATCTGGATGAAAATCCTTTTTTATTTTAATTTAATTTTCAAAAATTACTGAAAATATAAAATTAATAATAATTATGAGAAATTTAATCATTCATTTATTCCTGATTATTTATTTCAGAAGAAAAGGATCACTTTAAAACCATTGCTGCCATGAAAACATTTGCAAAATATGATTATTACATTCAGTTATTCTTTATAATAATTGGGCCTCAGGTTTTTATATTTGGTGGTTTGTCTGGATTTGTTCTGTTTTATTTTATAGTAGGAATTCCTCAATTGGTAAGTTTCCTGATCAAACTGTTTTTCAAAACAAAAAAGTCAGCATTGTATATCGCGTATGGAATTGTAATAGTACCGGTCTGGATTATTGTAACCATCTTGTTTACAGAGAAACACATCAATGATTTTTTTGGATATGTTTTAATGGCTGTTCTTTTATATAGCCCTGTGATGGCAGCGGCGTATGTTTATGACTGTTACACTACTTATGAATCTTATAAATCACAATTATGAAAACGCTCAAAAACCACACATTAATCTACGACAATGAATGTCCTATGTGCAATCTCTACTCCAAAGGTTTTACTAAATGCGGAATGCTGGATGAAGATGGAAGAGAAGCCTTTACAGAAATCACATTGAGAAATAAAATCCTGATAGATTTCAACCGTGCGAAAAATGAAATTGCTCTGGTAGATCACAACAAAAATGAAGTCGTTTACGGATTAGACAGTCTGCTCCTCATCATTGGAAACTCTTTTCCATTGTTGGCAAAAATTGCACGGACAGAACCTCTGTATTGGTTTTTTCAAAAACTGTATTCTTTCGTTTCTTATAACAGGAAACAGATCATTCCTTCCTCAAAAGACTATACAGAACAATCCTGTGTTCCGGATTTTAATCTGAAATACAGAATTGCATACATCAGTTTTGTTGTTATTTTTTCAGCATATATCCTAAGTATATTTTCCGGTAAACTGAACTTGAATTTAGAGAGGAATTTCGTGAGAGAATTTGCCGTTTGCTTTGGCCAGATCCTTTGGCAGACTATCTTTTTAAAAGCTTATCTCAAAGATAAAATTTGGGATTATCTCGGAAATATGATGACTGTTTCTTTAATCGGAACTTTACTGTTAATTCCTGCGCTGATGACCAGTTTTACTCCTGTTTTTTATATGATATATTTTGGAATTGTAGTAGTGATCATGTTTCTGGAACATATCAGAAGGTGCAGAATACTAAGGCTGAATTATCTTCCTACCATTTCCTGGACATTATTTAGATTAATAGCGCTAACAATCATTATTCTGACCACTTTTGGAATTAAAATATAACAAGCTAAAATGTTTTAAAAATGTCAACCATCTATTTAAATACAATCATCAAAGCAGATATTCACTATGTTTTTGATCTGGCAAGAAATATTGATCTTCATCAACAGTCAACCTCAAAGTCTCATGAAAAAGCCATTGCAGGACGTACTTCTGGATTAATTGAAGAAAACGAAACCGTAACCTGGCGGGCAAAACATCTGGGAGTTTATCAAAATCTCACCACGAAAATTATCAGCATGGAAAAACCGTTTCAGTTTATTGATGTCATGCAGAAAGGAGCCTTCAAATCCATGCGCCACCGACATATTTTTAAATCCGTAAATGGAAATACCCTGATGACAGATATTTTCGAATTTGAATCTCCGCTGGGTATTTTAGGGAAATTATTTAACTCAATTTTTCTTAAAGGATATCTAAGGAAATTTTTACTCAGAAGAAATGAAATGATCAAAACTATTGCAGAATCTTCTGTCCGTGATGGAATTGCGATTTTTTAACCTTAAAAACAGTGTTATGAACTTTTTAAAAGCAGAATGGCGAAAGCTGGCCATCATCAATTACGAAATCAATCCTCAAGTTTTGCTGCCCTACCTTCCAGGAGGAACAGAACTCGATTTTTATAAAGGCAAATGCTATGTAAGTCTGGTAGGATTCATGTTTTTAAATACCAAATTATTGGGTATACCAGTCCCTTTTCACCGGAATTTTGAAGAAGTGAATCTAAGATTTTATGTAAAGAAAAAAGAAAACGGAATCTGGAAAAGAGGAGTGGTGTTTATTAAAGAAATTGCCCCCAAACCTGCATTAAGTCTGGTCGCCAATGCTGTTTACAAAGAAAATTATCATACCATGCCCATGAAAAATCAGATGGAAAAAGGAGAGGAAGAACTGCTGATCCGCTATTCATGGAAGGATAAAAACTGGTATTCCATTCAGATTATGGCTGAAAATGTAACAAAACCTATGGAAGAAAATTCAGAATTTGAATTCATCACAGAACATTATTTTGGCTTTACCAAAAAAGAAAACACAACTTCTGAATATGAAGTCTGTCATCCGAAATGGGAATGGTATACTGTAAAAGAATATCAGTTAGAAGTAGATTTTCAAAAGATCTATGGAAATAATTTTGAATGCCTGAATCATCAGCTGCCTCTTTCCATAATGCTGGCCGAAGGCTCCGAAATTCAGGTGAAAACCAAAAGGTATATCAACTAAAATAATAAGAACAAAACGTCTGATTATTTGTGCAAATCCGTGCAATCCGTACGCAAACCTTAAACCTTAAATATTAAAAAATGAAAATAATCATAGCTGGTGGAACCGGATTCCTGGGCGAAAATTTAGAAAAATACTTTTCAGAAAAAGGATATCAGGTCTATATTTTGACCAGGAAGCCTCATCGTAAAAACGAAATCTATTGGGATGCCCGAACAATAGGAGAATGGAAAAACAGCCTTGAAAATGCCGATGTTCTGATCAATCTAACGGGGAAATCTGTTGATTGCCGGTATCATGAGAAAAATAAACAGGAGATCTATTCTTCAAGAATTGATAGTACAAGAATACTGCAGGAAGCGGTAGACCAATGTTCTGAAAAACCAAAAATATGGCTGAATGCAAGTTCTGCAACCATTTACGTTCATTCCGAAAACCACCTCAATACAGAAGAAAACGGAATTATCGGAGACGATTTTTCTATGAATATCTGCAAAAGCTGGGAGAAAGAATTTTTTGCAGTTAAAAATGAAGAAATACGAAAAGTTGCCCTTCGTACTTCTATTGTCCTTGGAAATAATGGAGGTGCTTTTCCAAAACTGAAAATGATTACAAAACTGGGGTTAGGTGGAAAACAGGGAAGAGGAAACCAGATGGTAAGCTGGCTTCATATTGAAGATTTCTGCAAAGCAGTGGAATGGATTATTCAGCATGAAACTATCTCAGATGCAGTGAATATAACAGCTCCGGATCCTCTTTCCAATCAAAGTATGATGAAAAAACTGAGAAATAAAATGAGAATACCTTTCGGACTTAACGCCCCGGTTTGGCAGCTGGAAATTGCCTCCATATTCCTGAATACAGAAACGGAATTATTATTAAAAAGCAGAAACGTCTATCCGGAAAAACTTATAAAAAACGGATTTAAGTTTTCATATTCTACATTTGATGAAGCGATTCTTAATCTCCTGGAATCCTAATGTTTGCAGGTTTCCCTAAGGATAATTAAATTAGCGGAAAACTATTCCTTATGCTGGTTATATCCAAAATAAAACCCTTTTTCCTTTCATCCCTTTTTATAAGTTCAATTGCATTTTCACAGGCTCATAATGTATCAGATGGATATCAGAAGCCCACAGACCCTTTGGTGGTACAAAATCTGGAACAGTGGCAGGATATGAAATTCGGATTGTTTATGCACTGGGGAACCTACAGCCAGTGGGGAATTGTTGAAAGCTGGAGCATATGCCCGGAAGACGAATCATGGACACAGAGAAAACCTGAACACGGGAAGTCATATTACGAATATGTAAAAAATTATGAAAATCTTCAGACTACCTTCAATCCAACCCGATTCAATCCTCAGAAATGGGCAGACGCGGCGAAGAAGGCAGGAATGAAATATGTGGTTTTCACCACCAAACATCACGATGGTTTTGCCATGTTTGATACCCGGCAGTCGGATTATAAAATTACTTCTCCCCAAACCCCTTTTTCAAAAAATCCAAAATCCGATGTGACAAAGGAAATTTTTAATACTTTCCGAAAAGAAGGTTTTAAAATAGGAGCTTATTTCTCAAAACCTGACTGGCATTCCGATGATTATTGGTGGTCTTATTTTCCGCCCAAAGACAGAAATGTCAATTATGACCCAAAGAAATATCCGGAAAGATGGGAGAACTTTAAAAAGTTGACCTTTAATCAGCTGAACGAAATTACTTCCAATTACGGGAAAGTTGATATTCTCTGGCTGGATGGAGGCTGGGTACGTCCTTTTCATACCATAGATCCAAAAGTAGAATGGCAGCGCACTATCAAAGTAGAGCAGGACATCGATATGGACAAAATAGGCACGATGGCTAGAAAAAATCAGCCGGGAATCATCATTGTAGACCGCACCGTTCCGGGAAAATGGGAAAACTATGTTACTCCTGAGCAGGCAGTTCCGGAACATGCTCTTTCCATTCCGTGGGAAAGCTGCATCACCATGGGAGATTCCTTTTCTTATGTTCCCAATGACAACTATAAGACCTCCCAGAAGATCATTGAAACATTGGTGAAAATCATTTCAAGAGGTGGAAATTACCTTATGAATATTGCGCCCGGACCTAACGGAGATTACGATCCCATTGTATATGAAAGGTTACAGCAAATTTCAGGCTGGATGGATAAAAATCAGTCTGCGGTTTTTGCAACAAGAAGTATTGCACCTTATCACGACGGAAATTTTTATTATACACAAAGCAAAGATGGAAAGACATTGAATATTTTTCACTTGGATGAAAAGACAAATTATGAGTCTCCATCAACATTAAGGTTTACCATTCCTGATCATTTTAAACCGAAATCTTTGAAAGTTTTAGGCTTATCAAACAAAATTCAATGGAAAAAATCAGGGAATTCAATTGAAATTAACTTGCCGAAAGAAAGAACTCAATTAAAATATTCAACTGTCATTCAAATCGTTCAATAATGAGATGTATTTGTTTTAAACTTGCCGGAGTCGCATTATTGTTGAATGTTGTGATTACTTTTGCTCAAAAACCTTTGTATAAAGATCCCAAGCAGCCCATTGAAACCAGAATTCAGGATCTGTTGAAGAGAATGACCCCAGAAGAAAAATTCTGGCAGTGTTTTATGATTCCCGGAGATTTGGATAACGTCCCGAAAGGACAATATTCACATGGAATTTTTGGACTTCAGGTGAGCGCAGGAAATCAGGGAGGCGGAGCAGCAGGACAACTGCTGAAATACAATGCCAGTGAAGATGCAGAAATACTGGTGAAAAAGATCAATGCCATTCAGAAATATTTTGTGGAAGAATCACGATTGGGAATTCCCATGATTCCTTTTGATGAAGCTTTACACGGATTGGTTCGGGATGGCGCTACTGCTTTTCCGCAGGCAATTGGCCTGGCTGCTACTTTCAATCCTAAATTAATGACAAGGGTTTCAACAGCGATTGCAAAAGAATCAAAACTGAGAGGAATCCGCCAGATTCTGACACCTGTAGTAAATCTTGCCAATGACGTCAGATGGGGAAGAACAGAGGAAACCTATGGTGAAGATCCATTTTTGACATCCGTAATGGGCGTAAGTTTTGTCACTTCCTTTGAAAAGATGGGAATTATTACCACTCCCAAACACTTTTTGGCCAATGTAGGAGAAGGAGGAAGAGATTCATACCCGATTCACTGGAGCAAAAGATATCTGGAAGAAACCCATTTGATTCCTTTTAACAATGCTTTTACAAAAGGAAAAAGCCGTTCTGTGATGACTTCTTATAATTTGCTTGATGGAAGACCTTCAACGGCCAATCATTGGTTATTAAACGAAAAATTAAAAAAAGACTGGAATTTCAAAGGTTTTGTCATCAGTGATGCCAGTGCGGTTGGAGGTGCCAATGTCCTGCATTTTACAGCAAAAGACTATGATGATGCTTCTGCACAGGCCATCAATGCAGGACTTGATGTGATTTTTCAAACCGAATATAAACATTATCAACTCTTTATACCTCCGTTCCTGGATGAGAGGATTTCAAAAGAAAGAATAGACGATGCTGTATCAAGAGTATTGAGAGCCAAATTTGAGCTTGGATTATTCGAAAATCCCTACGTTTCTGTTAAGGAAATTGAAGAATTAAAAAAACTCAATCACAAACCTTTGGCAGAAAAAGCAGCGGCAGAGTCTTTTGTTTTGCTTCAGAATAATAACCGGACGCTTCCTGTTCCGGCGAATGTTAAAAAGATTCTGGTGGTAGGAGCGGATGCTGTGGATGCAAGATTAGGCGGTTATTCAGGGCCCGGAAACAAAAAAATAAATATACTGGATGGCCTTAAAAACTATGTGAACAATACAGAGACTGAAATTATGTATTCAAAAGGAATTGACTGGAATGTAAAAGATTTTACCACAATTCCAAACGAATATCTGTCCTCTGAAAATAAAAAAGGATTAACAGGATATTATTTTGCCAATACTGATTTAAAAGGTAATCCGGCTTTTGGAAGGCAGGATGAAAACCTCAGTTTCAAATGGACTTTATATTCTCCTGATCCGGGAAAACTGCAGCCTGACAATTATAGTATCCGGTGGACCGGAAAGCTGGAAGCTCCCAATTCCGGAAAATACCAGATCGGCCTGCGTGGAAATGATGGTTTCAGATTATACCTGGATGGAAAATTAGTGATTGATCAATGGGAAAAGCTGAGCTATTCCACAAAAACTGTGGAGGTAGACTTCGTAAAGGGGAAAAAATATGATATAAAGATCGAATTTCATGAAAATCGTGGCGAAGCCAATTTAGAATTGATCTGGAACGATGGTTTATATGATTATCAGAAAGATTTTAAGGAAGCTTTAGATCTTGCCCAAAAAGCAGACTATATTCTTGTTACGGCCGGAATTCATGAAGGTGAATTTCAGGACCGATCATCATTAAGTTTGCCTGGAAATCAGGAAGCGTTTATTCATGAGGTTTCAAAACTGAAGAAACCTGTAACAGTTCTTCTGGTAGGCGGCTCTGCCATAAAAACAACAGCGTGGAAAGATAAAGTAGGAGCCATCTTAGACATTTGGTATCCGGGAGAAGAAGGCGGAAATGCGGTAGCAAAAACGCTTTTCGGAGCTGAAAATCCATCCGGAAAACTACCGGTCACATTTCCGGTTCATGAAGGGCAGTTACCTTTAACTTACAATCACCATCCAACAGGAAGAGGAAATGATTATTATGATCTGAGTGGAGAACCACTATATCCGTTTGGCTTCGGACTCAGTTATACCTCTTTTGAAATTTCTGACCTGCAATTGAGCAAAGCCCAATATTCAGAAAATGACACTGTGATTGCTAAAGTCAAAGTACAAAATACAGGTTCAAAAGCTGGGAGTGAAGTCGTTCAGCTATATGTAAGAGATGTATTGGCTTCAGTGTCAAGACCAATTATTGAACTCAAAGGCTTTCAGAAAGTCGAATTACAACCGGGAGAATCAAAAACGGTCACCATAGAAGTTCCGGTAAAACAACTACAGTTTTTAAATGAAAACATGGACTGGACTGTAGAAAAGGGAACGTACAGAATTATGATCGGTAATTCATCGAAGAACCTTCCTTTAAAACAAAATATTGAAGTTTTATAACCATAAAAAAGAGCAGAAAAGTCTGCTCTTTTTACATATTATATTGAAGATATTTAATACTTTCTTGCCAGCAGCACGTTCAGTAGGAATGTTCCTGCCCAGTTACTGTTATTGGTCGTGGCACCATTTGTACCGATAAAGTCTACACGGGCAACAGATACAGTAAGCCTGGTTCTACCACCTGTACCATTATTGGCCAGACTTACAAAAGAAGCTGTAAACACATCCGGGAAACTTGAGTTGTTTCCTGCAGTAAGAATAGGATACATATTGGTAACATTGAAAGGAGTTCCCTGATATTCATAAACAAGGGTCATTCTGCTGGCATTGGAGTAGGAAGCAGTTTGGGCTCTGTCCACAGATGTTTTACTCACGATCCACCATCTGTCTGTTGCAGTACCTGAATCGTAACCTGCATTAGCGTGATTGGTCCAGTCAGCAAGAGCCGCCGCTCCAAGGGCATGAGGAGGAATGAAAAGCTGTGTACCATAAATTTCTACATTGCTTGGTTTTGGAAGAACAGTAAAAGATAAATCCCATGTTCCTCCGGAAGTATTACTGTTGTTTACTACTTCGGCATATGCTCCTGTAGGGATTACAAAAGAAGCAACAGGAGTATTATCAATTCTTAAAGTATTTCCACTGGAAGCCTGTAAGGTAATAGCATTGGGAGAAATGTTCTTAATCTTATAAATTCTTCCTGTAAAACTGGTTGTCCCGGTTCCGATCACAGGAAGGGTAAAGGTGGCATCTGCAGTTCCGTTATAGGTAATATAGTGATCAGTAGCCAGAATATTATATGTTGTAGCAGTAATCTGAGTATAGCCAGCCCTTAAAGAACCGTTTACAGCAAGTGTACTGTTAGGCGTTGTTGTATTAATGCCTACTTGTGCAGTTAAGGGAATAGCAGCCAATAAAAGGATCGAAATGTATTTTCTCATATTGCATAATTTAATTAACACAAAAATATAAAAAAAAACATCTGAAAATTATTTGACAATGAATATTTTAAATAAATCATTAATATTTTAATATCAATAAATGTTCGGCATTTCTCAATGTACATTATTTTAAGTGGAATCATCTCCTGGAGATACATACTATGCTTTCTAAAAAAAAATCTTGGTATGATATATGCAAGATTTATCGTGAACTGGAATGAATTTCATTAAATGATATTGGTTTAATTGAAAACATTCAAAAATATGAGCATTATGAAAAAGTTATTAATTTCAACAGTACTGTTATTAGGTTTATCCATGAGTGTTTCTGCACAGAAACATCCACCAGTTCCCCCACATCCTTCAAAAAGCGAGTTGGTGAATATTAAAATGCAGGAGCTTACTAAAAAATACAATCTTGAGAAAAAGCTGATCCTTAATCATCCGCTTGCTACCAAACAGATGAAGAGAGACCAGATGAAAGCCTTAAATCAAAGATATGCGACTGAAAAGCGATTACTTAGACAGGCGAAATAATACAGAATTTTTACAGTTATTAAAATAAAAAAAGCTGTTTTTTATATTTTGAAATTTAAGAAGTTTTCAATGTAAAGGAAAATTTATTGAAAGAGAATGCGTTTTGTGTTCTCTTTCTTTATTTGGAATTGAATAAAAATGGCTTTATTGATGCATTTTAAGATCAGTCTGAAGAAACATGAAACATCCAATATTTTTCCTTAAATTCGCATAAAAATTTTTAAAGTAATGAATTACGATATTATTGTCATTGGAAGTGGTCCTGGTGGATATGTTACTGCGATCAGAGCAGCGCAATTAGGTTTCAAAACCGCAATTATCGAGAAAGAAAATTTAGGAGGAATCTGCCTTAACTGGGGATGTATTCCAACTAAAGCTTTATTGAAATCTGCTCAGGTTTTTCATTATATCAACCATGCTGAAGATTATGGTTTGAATAAAGTGGAGGCAAGCTTTGAATTCCCGAATGTGATTCAGAGAAGCCGTGGTGTTGCCAGCAAAATGAGCAAAGGAATCGAATTCTTGATGAAAAAGAATAAGATTGACGTAATTCTTGGTACTGCAAAAGTACAGAAAGGTAAAAAAGTTTCTGTTACAGATAAAGAAGGAAAAGTAACTGAATATACAGGTACTCACATTATTATCGCTACAGGAGCTCGTTCAAGAGAATTACCAAACTTACCGCAGGATGGTAAAAAAGTAATCGGATACAGACAGGCATTATCTCTTCCTGAGCAGCCGAAATCTATGATCGTTGTAGGTTCCGGAGCTATCGGGGTAGAATTTGCTGATTTCTATAACACAATGGGAACTAAAGTAACCATTGTTGAATTCATGCCAAACATCGTACCGGTAGAAGATGAAGAAATCTCAAAACACTTGGAGAAATCTCTGAAGAAGACAGGAATCGAAATCATGACAAACGCTTCTGTAGAAAGTGTTGATACAAGCGGAGATGGAGTAAAAGCTACTGTGAAAACAGCTAACGGAAACATTACCCTTGAAGCTGATATTTTATTATCTGCTGTAGGTATTGCTGCTAATATCGAGAACATCGGATTAGAGGAAGTAGGAATCCAGACAGACAAAGGAAGAGTATTGGTAAACGAGTGGTATGAAACTTCAGTACCTGGTTACTATGCGATCGGAGATATTATCCCAACTCAGGCATTGGCTCACGTAGCTTCTGCAGAAGGAATTACTTGTGTGGAAAAAATCAAAGGAATGCATGTTGAGAAAATCGATTATAGTAATATCCCTGGATGTACTTACTGCCACCCTGAAGTAGCGTCTGTAGGTCTTACTGAAAAGCAGGCTAAAGAAAAAGGATACGAAATCAAAGTTGGTAAATTCCCTCTTTCTGCAAGTGGTAAAGCTACTGCAAACGGAAACACAGACGGATTTATCAAAGTGATTTTTGATGCTAAATATGGTGAGTGGTTAGGATGCCATATGATCGGTGAAGGGGTAACTGATATGGTTGCTGAAGCTGTTGTAGCCAGAAAACTTGAAACTACAGGTCACGAGATCATCAAATCTATCCACCCGCACCCAACAGTTTCTGAAGCTATTATGGAAGCTGCTGCTGCTGCTTACGGTGAAGTGATTCATATTTAATCTGAAATACAGAATCTTATATATAATTAAAACCCGGATTTTCCGGGTTTTTTTAGTGAAAGTAATAATAACTTTGTAAATCTCTATTGCACATTAATAGCTTTGGACTGCATTTCTTCATTAAGTTTATAGCTATCCTCCAGAAAATGATATTTCACAATTTTACCATTCACTACTTTAAAAATCACAACAAATTCAGTAGTAAATATCTTATTGAATTTTAAAATTTTTGAAGACAGATATCCGGTAGCAGTGGCATTTTCACCATTAACAGCTATAAAGTCGATTTCAAATTTTTCAGGTTTGACATTTGAGTATAATTCTTCAAAAAATTCTTCTATTTCCTTCTTAGTTTGCCTTTTACCTGTCCACGGAAATTTTTGTTTATTTCCAGGCAAGTCCCAGTCTGCATGATCAGAAAATAAATCTAAAATATTTCCTTCCTTTTTTCCGGATTGTAAAGCAAAAAATTCATCTATTACCTCTTTTGTTGTTTTTAGAGATTCTTTGTTGATAGGTAACGATGGATTTTTAAATATATTTATTCTATCTACATCTTCTGAAGTAAAATCAGGATCTACATACACATGTATACGTTTGATAAATTCATCTTCGAATTCAAAAACATTGCAGAATTTACCATAAGAAATCTTATTATCAGGCCACTCCTTTCCGGATTTTGTAATTCCCCTTTCTGTCCCTTCTACCACAATACTATGGTCAGAAATTACATATTTAAAATTATCAATATCATGGCTGAGGCTTTGAAGATGAGCACCCATTACTTTTCCAAAATTTGTGATTCCATTTTTTCCCTTTTCAAACCCGAATTTAGGATAATATATTTCTACATCATCTGTATAGAGATTAAAATATTCTTCGTCAAATTGCCCTTCATCCACTTTTTTGAAATACGTTTTCACTTTGTTTTTGCGAAGTGTCGCAAGATCTGTATTGTTCATATTTTTTTGTTGTTGTATTGCTCACCTGTCCTGAGCTTTCATATTGGTAATGTTTATGAATATCAGAAAAGTAGCTGTTATTATGATATTGTTCTTCATTTATTTTATTTAAACCGATCGTTCCAGAATTTGATAAAAAAAATTATTTCTTAATTTGATCTATTAAAAAATCAACCATTTCCATTACTTCCTTTTTATTTTGGGTCAGGTTATAATGGCTCCAGAAACTGCTGAAAGAAGATAATATATAGCGGGCAATAATCTGAGCTGAAGTTGTACTTTTGATATTTCCATCTTCCTGAGCCTGTAATATTGCTTTTTCTAAAATAGCCAGTAAAGATTTGCCACTTTTTAAAATAAGCTGCCTGGCTTCCTGATCTTCCGGAACAATTTCGAAAATGGTTTTCACCGTAAGGCATGCTTTATTATCAGTTACAGTTTGTTCAACAACATCACGGATAATGTTTTCAAGCGCGGTTATACCTTCATTTTTTGCTTGTAACGCCTGGTAATATTGATTTTCTTTGAAATCAGAATAATTGGATAAGCATTTTAAGAACAAATCATGTTTATTACCATAGGTATCATAAATACTGCTTCTGTTCAGCTTCATAGCATCTACAATATCGTGCATTGAGGTAGCGTGATATCCCTTTTCCCAAAAGAGATTACGGGCTAATTCCAGTTTTTCCGTATAATCGAATTCTTTATTTCTTGGCATACTGCAAATATACAATTTAAACCAATCGTTCCAAATTGAATTTATTATTATTTAGATTCTTTATTAGCGTGTAAGGCTGGCAATTGATTCTTTAAACATGTAAAAATAACCTAACAGGTTTTTAAAACCTGTTAGGTTTAATGCCCATCTAATTGATAAGAAAATCAATTCGCTCCAGGATTAATCATAAAACCAAAGATTTTTATCTGTGGTTTTTTATAGAAAGTATACTCATTAGTGTTTTTCAGGATAAAAAGCTTAGTAAAAAACCTAGTAGTGCTCCTCCGATAACTAAAAAAGCACTGTTTAGTTTTTTAAATCTGAATACAACAGCTATACTTATACAGGCGATAAGAGTTGTTTTCCAGTCGGTAATGCTGTCAATTCCCATAGTGATGCATACAGACAGAATGAGAGCTACAGAAGCCACATTTACACCGTTAAGAAAAGAAGAAAATGTTGCAGAATTTCTCATTTTATTTACGAAAGGACCAGACAACGCAACAAATATAAAAGAAGGAAGGAATATGGCTAAAGTAGATACCAAAGCCCCCGAAAGTCCATTGATCTGATATCCGATAAATGTCACTGAAGAAAACACAGGCCCCGGAGTAAACTGGCCTACGGCGATAGCATCTATAAGTTCCTGACGGGTAATAATCCCTCTGGAAACAAGCTCTGTATCCAGAAAAGCAAATAAAACATATCCACTGCCATATAATATGACTCCGATTTTCAGAAAGATCCAGAATAATTTTAAATTGAGCAGAGAAGATGTGTTAGACAGTAAAAACTGAAGTGGACTAATAAAAATAAAATTGTTCAGCTTTTTATTTCTTTGCTGATACTCTATCATCAATATTAAAAATCCGGCTCCGAACATTAATACTATTTCACTGATTTTTAACAAAGAACATATGAGAACAATTCCTCCAACAGCCGCTAATGGGAAAGTTTTTACTGATTTTTTTGCCAGTGGGAATACGGCACCTATTATAATCGCTATAATGGCAGGCTTTATTCCATAAATAAAAGGAGATACTTCGGGAAGCCGGCCATATTCTTTGTATAGCCATGCAAAAATACCGGTAATAATAACCGCAGGAAATATAAAACAAAGCCCGGCAACTATAAGTCCTTTCCAGCCTGCTCTTTCACGTCCTATATGGATTGCCATTTCAGTACTGTTAGGACCGGGAATGAGATTGGTAGCTCCAATAAGATCCAGAAATTCCTGATCTGTCAGCCACTTTTTTTCAGCTACCACTTCTTTTTGCATCATTGCAATATGGGCTGCCGGGCCTCCAAATCCAATGATTCCCAGCTTCAGAAATAATTTGGCAAGGTCTTTTAAGTCATTATTATTGTTCACTTTAAATGATTTGTTTTACAAGGCTCATTCTTAAAAATTGATTTGATAAAAGTAAAAAACTATAGGATATATTTTAATATCTGAATGATCATTTTTACATTAATTTTGAAAAGTATAGGCTTTAATAGCAGATTGTAAAGGTCAGGCTGGTTAAGGATTTAAAGCTGTTTGATTGAATTTTAATGTGATTACAGCGATTTTTCTTAAAATAATTTTAAAATTAGCATATTTATAAAAATTAACTTAATTATTTCAGACTGTTTTCTTACATTTATTCAATGAATTTTGAGAGAGTAGGACTTGTTTTATCAGGAGGCGGTACCAAAGGAATCGCTCATGCAGGAGTATTAAAATTCTTACAGGAAAAAGGTATTGAGATAGATATTCTTTCCTGCTGCAGCGCAGGATCTATTGTAGGATGTCTTCATGCTGTCGGAAAAACTCCGGAAGAAATCCTGGAATTCTTCAATTCTGTCTATTTTTTCAATTGGAAACACTTTACGTTCAATCAGCCGGGACTGGTTTCTTCAGTGATCTTCAGAAACTACCTGAAACCTATTTTCCACGAAATGAAATTAGGTGATCTTGATATTGAAGTGAAAATCGTAGCTACAGAGTTGGTTGCAGGTACCCAGAAAATTTTTGATAAAGATTTTGAAATTGTTGATGCCATTATTGCCTCTTGCTCCATTCCGGGAATCACAACTCCTTATATCATCGGTGATGAAATGTATTGTGATGGAGGAGTACTGAATAACTTTCCGGCAGATATCATCAGAGAAGACTGTGATAAGCTGATCGGTGTATTTGTATCTCCACCCAATGAAGCAAAGATTAAGGATCTAAACTCTATTAAAGCTATTGTTTCCCGCTCTTACGACCTTCTGTCCTACAGAATCGAAAAAATAAAATTTGATTACTGTGACTGGTTCATTTCTTCCCAAAAATTATCTTCCTACGGAACTTTCGAACGGAGAAAAGACAGACTGGAAGAGATTTTCAATATCGGTTACAAAGCAGCAAAAGAAAGCTATGAAGAAAGTACTTTTTTCACAGAATTAAAACAATCTGGAACATAAAAAAATCCTGCATTAATCTAGACTGCACCCAAAAGTTTAGACAAAATTAAACAATATTATTATATGAAAGAGTTCGGTACTCTACCGGACTCTTT